>JAQBQL010000060.1 GCA_028287035.1 Labilithrix sp.
GCGTCGCAGCCGCGGCTCCCGCCGCCGTCGGCCCCGCGCGTGCCGCTACCGCTCCCGAGCCAGCAGGGCGCCGCGCGGCCGGCCCCTCCGCCCGTGCCGCCGAAGAAGAACGACGCCTGAGCGGCGCCTAGTGCTGCGCGGGAGGCGCCGAGGTGCGGCGTGACGGCGGCGCGACCTCGTCGGCCTCGTCGCAGAAGAGGATCGCGCAGTGCTTGTTGTCGCCCTGCCGGATGCGCGTGCAGAGCTCGACGAGATCATCGTCGACGTCCACGATCGTCCCCTCGACGGGCTGCGCGGTCCGCCCGTCGTAGCGGCAGTTGTCCAGGGCGACCCACCGGCCGCGGTACTGATCACTCTGACGTATCTGCGGCCAGCTCATGCTCACGCGACTGCCCATACGACTGTCGAACCTCATCATCACGGCTGCTCAACTCGAACTCGGGGAAACAAAGACGGCCCCCGCCACGGTCTCTTCCGGTTCGCTTTCAGGCCCTCAGCTACAAGGCTCGCGGTACCGGGTCAAGCCGCCCCGTGTCGTTCAGGAGCAACACCTGAACAGGTGGCCCGGGTTTCAGCGCTGGAACTGCCGTGCGTGCCGCAGGCGGTTGGCGGTGCTCATCCAGCTCCCGACCCGGAGCGCCATCTCGAGCGCCTGGCGGTAGTTGAGCCGAGGATCGCAGGCGCTCGCGTAGTTCGTGTCGAGGTCGGCCTCGGTGATGCCGCCGCCGACGCACTCGGTCACGTCCTCGCCGGTGAGCTCGAAGTGGATGCCTCCGAGCTCGGTGCCGAGCTCGCGGTGGACGGCGAACGACTGCTCGATCTCGAGGAGGATGTCGTCGAAGCTCCGGGTCTTCACGCCGCTCGCGAGCGCCTTCGTGTTGCCGTGCATCGGGTCGCACATCCACAGCACGCGCACGCCGGCCCGCTGCACGGCCTCGACGAGCTTCGGCAGCGCCGTCTCGACCTTGCCGGCGCCCATGCGCGTGATGGCGACGAGCTTGCCGGGCTCGTTCGTCGGGCTGAGCGCCCCGAAGAGCTCGACCGCCTCCTGCGGGCTCACCGATGGTCCGAGCTTCACGCCCACCGTGTTCGAGATGCCGCGGAAGAACTCCACGTGCGCCCCGGTGAGCGCCCGCGTGCGCTCGCCGATCCACGGCATGTGGGTCGTGAGGAGGTAGTGCCCCTGGCGACGCGGAACGGTGCGCGTCTGCGCCGACTCGTAGTGGAGGTTCAGCCCCTCGTGGCTCGTGTAGAAGTCGACGCGCGACAGCTCGTCGACGGTCGTCTCGCCGAGCGCCTCCATGAAGCGGAGCGCCTCCGACAGGCGCGACGTCGTCTGCATGTATTCTTCACGCAATGCCGGCGTGAGCCCGGACCGCCCGAAGAAGCCGAGGTCCCAGTACTCGGGATGGTGCAGGTCGGCGAACCCGGCGGCGGTCAGCGAGCGCACGAAGTTCAGCGTGAGCGCCGCGTGCGAGTACGCATCCAGCATCGCGCGCGGGTCGGCGCGGCGCGCCTCCGCCGTGAACTCGGGCTTGTTGACGAGATCGCCGAAGTAGCTCGGCAACACGACGCCGTCCCGCTCCTCGGTGGGCTTCGACCTGGGCTTCGCGTACTGGCCGGCGAGCCGCCCGATGCGCACGACCGGCTTCTGCCCGGCGTGCACGAGCACCATCGACATCTGCAGGAGGATCTTGAGCTTGTTCGTGATGATGCTCGGCTTGCAGTCGAGCAGCGTCTCCGCGCAGTCGCCGCCCTGCAGGACGAAGCGCTTGCCCTCCTGCGCCTCGGCGACCGCCTTCTTCAGGCGCTCGATCTCCCAGGAGGTGACGAGCGGCGGGAGGTCGCGCAGCGTCCCGACGACCTTGGTCAGTGCCGCGGGGTCGTCGTAGGCGACCTCCTGGGCGAGCGGCTTACCCTTCCACGAATCGATCGTCCACGTCACGGTGCTCGGGAGACTAACGCACCGCGACGAGCGCGCGTCACTTCCGCAGGCGGAGCACGCCGCTTTCGGTCAGCCAGTAGACGTGCGCCGCCGTGACCGCGACCGCGCTCGGCCCGCGCAGGACGCGGGAGGCCTTCGGGAGCGCGACCGTCTCGCCGCCGGATGCCGGCGCACGGAGGAGGCCGAAGCCCGCCGGCGCCGCGCCGCCCGCGCGCACCGAGCTGGCGCCCGGGGCGGTGCCTGCGAAGTAGAGCGCCGCGCCCGAGGCCGCGAGCGAGCAGGCCTCGAACGCGCCCGCGGTCACGGTCACCGCCGGCGACGTGCTCCCCAGCGCGAGCCGGTGGACCTCGCCGCGCGCCGCGCTCGTCGACTGCGTCGTGTTCGTGCCGGACGGCGAGCCCGCGCTCGTCCACAGGAGGTCTGCGCCGTCACGCACCAGCGCGCACGGCTCGGCGCCGGCGGCCACGCTCGTCACGGCGCCGTCGAGGCCCACGTGGAGGATCCCGGCCGGTCGGTCGTCGCTCGCGGCGGCCGCGACGTGCACGCCCGCGTCGCCGGCCACGAGCGCATGCACCGCCCCGGCGAGCGTCGCGAGCGGCTCGACCACCCCGCCCTGCTTGCCGACCCGCGCGATGTCGCCGGACTTCGTTGCATAATACACGTGCGTCGCGCTGCTCGACAGCGCCACCGCCGCGTCGCCCGCCGCGAGCGTCGCCAGCACGACGACCTCGCCGCCCGCCGCAGGAACGGCCAGCACGCGGCCGTCGGAGGTCGCGACGAACGCGGTGGCGCCGTCGGTGGCGAGCGCCTCGAAGGACGCCCCCTGACGATCGACCGCGAGCAGCAGCGCCGGACCGTTCACCTGGTCCGCGGCGAAGAGGGCGCCGGCCGCGACGGTCTCGCCGCGCAGCGTCGTCGTGGCGGTGGTGAAGAGCACGCGGTCCTTGGTCGTCACGAGCGCGGTCGGGCGGCCGACGCCTTCCGCGACGGTCTCGGGTGCCGAGGTCGGTCCTGCGTAGACGCCTTGCTCGGCGGGCGTCACCGCCGCCGGCTCGCCCGTTCCTGCGCTGTCGATGCCCCCGCCGCACCCGACGAGGCACGCGAGCAGGCTCCCCACGACGATGCTCTTGCCCATGAACGTCCGCTATCGGCGTTCGCGCCGGAGGGCCAAGTTCCGGGCGGCGCTCAGTCCTTCTGCGGGAGCACGAGCACCTTGCCGCCGGTCGCGCGTTTGCCGTACTCGGCGATGATCCCGGGGTCCAGCATCTCGCGGAGCGTCACCTCGCGCGCATAGTGCGTCGCGAACGTCGTCCGCAGCTCGCGTGCGACCCGCGCCTTCAGCGCCGCGGTCCGCTCCGGGCCGAATCGCGCCAGCCGCGGGAAGACGAGCCAGCCGCCGATGCCCCACGCGAGCCCGAACGTCCGCTGGATCTCGGTCGGCGACGTGTCGAGGGATCCGTAGAGATACACCTGCTTGTGCACGTTGGAGCCGTAGCGCTGGAAGCCGCCGCTGGCGTTGCGGGTGATGGCGCGCTCCATCGCGGCGAGGAGCTGCGCGGCGAGCTTGCCGCCGCCCGTTGCGTCGAACCCGAGCGTCGCGCCGGTGCTCGCGATCGCGTCCACGAGCTCCGCGGCGAAAGCGTCCGACGCGCTGCTCACCACGTGCTCGGCGCCGAGGCCGCGCAGGAGCGCCTCCTGCTCGGGCCTCCGCACGACGTTCACGAGCCCGACGCCGTCCTGCGCGCACGCGCGGTGCAGCATCTGCCCGAGCGCCGAGGCCGCCGCCGTGTGCACGATCGCCGTGTGCCCCTCGTGACGCATGGTCTCGAGGAAGCCGAGCGCGGTGAGCGGATTCACGAACGCCGAGGCACCATCGGCGAACGAGGCATCGTCGTCGAGGACGAGCACCTGATCGGCGGCCACCGCGCAGTACTGCCCGTACATCCCGCCGCCCCCGAGCGCCGCCACCTTCTTGCCGGCCAGCGCTCTCGCCGCGTCCGACGAGCCGGTGGCCACCACGGTCCCGGACCCCTCGTTGCCGACCGGCAGCGGCCGGTCGACGCGGGCGGCGAGCGCCTCGAGCGCGCCGCGCGAGACGGGTCCGCTCACCACCGGACGCTCCGGCGTGCCGCTCGCGGTGAGCTTCGTCACGTCGACCGGCCCGAACAGCACGCCGAGGTCGGACGGATTGACGGGCGATGCCTCGACCCGAACGACGACCTGGTCCGGACCGGGCTCGGGTACGTCGGCCTCGACGAGCGACACCTCGAGGACGCCGCTGGATCGGAGGAGGGACTGGAGCTGCAAGGAGCGGTCGGCCATGGTCCTCGCTTCGATGACCCGGCGACGCCCCGGTTGCGCGTCGGTCAGGAGGCGATCTCGCGCACCCCTTCGAGCAGCACGTCGATCTCCTCGGTCGTGTTGTAGAGGTGCGGGCTCGCGCGGACGGTGCCCGGCAGGTGCGCGCGATGATGCAGCACGTGCGTGCAGTGGAAGCCGGCGGAGACGCACACCCCGAACATGTCGCAGAGCGCGCGGGCCACGCTCTCCTGCGTCATCGCCGGCGCGTCGACCACGAACGTGGCGAGCGCGATGCGCTGCTCGGGCGGCAGCTTCGCGGCGAGGATGCGGACGCCCTTGATGTCGGCGAGGCCGTCGAACAGGTACTTGCTCATCGCGATGTCGTGCTCGCGGATGACGTCGAGCCCGATGGCGCGCATCCACTTCACGGCGGCCCCGAAGCCGATGGTCGCCTCGATGGCGGGGGTGCCGGCCTCGAACTTGAACGGCGCGTCACGCGGGACGAAGCCGCCGACGTCGATGTCGTTGTTCAGCGAGATCATGCCGCCGCCCACCTGGTAGAGCGGGCACTTGGCGAGGAACTCCTTCTTCGACCACAGGATGCCGACGCCCGACGGTCCGAAGGCCTTGTGGCTCGAGGCCGCGAGGAAGTCGACGCCGAGCTTCTGCACGTCGATGGGCAGGTGGGAGAGCGACTGCGCCGCGTCGAGCAGCACGGGAACGCCGTGAGCCTTGGCGATCCGCACGACCTCCTCCACCGGAGCGATGGCGCCCGTCACGTTCGAGACGTGGCCGATCGACACGAGCTTGGTCTTCGACGTGATGAGACTCTCGATGAGCTCCCAGCGGGGCAGCCCGTCGTCGTCGATCGGCACCGGGACCGGCTTGCCGTGGACGCGCCACGGGATCCAGTTGGCGTGGTGCTCGCTCGCCGGGAAGACCACCTCGTCCTCGGGCCCGAGCTGGAGGCCGTTGGCGACGAAGTTGATGGCCTCGGTCGTGCCGCGCACGAGGACGACCTCGCTCGGGCTCGCGCCGATGAGCGCCGCGACCTCGCGCCGGGCCTCGTCGAAGAGCTGCGTGGCCTCCTCGCCGAGGGAGTGGACGCCGCGGTGCACGTTGGCGGTCGAGCGCTCGTAGACCTGCACGACGGCGTCGATCACCGCGCGCGGCTTGGGCGTCGTCGAAGCGTTGTCGAGGAACACGAGCGGCCTTCCGGAGAGCTCGCGCCGCAGGAGCGGGATGTCGGCGCGGGCACGAGCGGCGTGGCGATCGATCGTCTGCTTCATGACTCTGCTCCGGTGTCGTGGGACTCGAACGACGCGATCGCGGAGGGTGACCCCAGCCCGCGCGAGATCTTCGTCTTGCCATTCGGCATCGCGGCGATGGTGGTGGCGGCGCGCGCCGTCATCGCGAGGCCCTCGAGGAGCGGAGCGAGCGCGGCGCGGGCGTCGTCGGGCGACGCACCGACCACCTCGATCTCCACCGCATCGGCCGCGCGCTGCACCACCTGGAAGCCGCGGGCGCCGAGCGGCGCGAGGGCGCGATCGAGGGCGGCCGGCGTGACGATCGCGCCATCGGGGCGGACGATCGCGTCGTCGAGCTTGCCCTCGACCGACGCGAGCGGCGGCACGGTCGTGTACCGCGACGGGCCGCTCGCGATGCTCACGAGGTCGCCAAGCACGTAGCGGACGAGCGGCTGCACCTCGCGGTCGAGGGTCGTCACCACGACGAGCGCGACGTTCTCGGCGCCGGGCGTCGGCACCTTGGCGCGCAGCAGCTCGACGTGCGTGATGAAGGGTGCATGATG
Source organism: Labilithrix sp. (assembly GCA_028287035.1). The sequence continues at coordinate 6,057 of JAQBQL010000060.1, forward strand.
CAGGTTTCCGTCCTCCGCCTCGACGAAGAGGATGCCCGCCTCGCGCGCGCCGTAGATCTGGACGAGCGGCGTCGCGCCGGAGACCGCCTCGATGGCGGTCCGGGCCGCCGACGTGGTGAGCGCGCGCGTCAGCCCGAGGAGGCCGCGCACGTCGAGCCGCCGGCCGAGCAGCCGCGCGTGACGGGCCAGCACCTCGAGGTAGAAGGGGTCCGCGAACAGCGCGGTCGTCTCGTGCTGCGCGAGCTCGTCGAGCATGCGGGTCATGACGGGCTCGGTCCAGAACGTCGGGTCCTGCCGCGAGTTCAGGTGCAGGCGATGACCCTCGAGCCGCTCCTCGTACGCCGGATCGCCGGCGCCGCACGACCCGGTGCCCCGCTCGGGCACCCACAGCACGGCATCACGGTAGGGACCGAGCTCGCCGGCGAGCGCGGCCTTCGCGGGTGCGCTCACCCCGAGCGCCCGCCGCTCCTGCTCACGCCACCACGCGGCGTCCCAGAGGATCCGCACGCGCGCCTCGCCGAGGCCGGTCTCGATGACCGCGAGGTTGCCCGCGGCGAGCTCCGCCTTCGCGTCGCGTCCCTCCGGCAGCCAGGCCTTCGGCAGCGTCGTCCTCAGCTTCGCCGGCGTGAGGAGCGGAAGCGCGGCGAGGGCTTCGCCGAGCGATGCCCCTTCCGCGGGGAGCGGCAATCCTTGCTTCGCGTAGAACGGCACCTGCGCGAGCGCGGTGCGGAGCGCTCGAACCGTGCGCGCGGCGTGCTCTCCGTCGCGATCGCGGAGCTCGTCGAGAGGCGGCATGAGCGGGCCATAGCACGGCCCGAACGCGCCGGAACCCGGGCGCCGGATGACGCAGCGTGGTGTCCGTGCCGGTGGGCCTTCCGGAGTCACGGTGCGTTATCGCGGCACCGTTCGTGCGCGAAGTGCGGCCGGGACGAGCGAATCGGCGAGCCGCCGCAATCCCGGTCGGTATACTCGAGCCATGGCCGAGAACCCGCCCTCCAGCGACCTCCCCGTGGCGTCGGCATCGGTCCCGCCGAGCCTCACCGCCGGCACCCTGGTCGACGGCAAGTACGAGCTCTCGCGCAAGCTCGGACGCGGCGCGATGGGCGAGGTCTGGGCGGCGCGGCACGTCACGATCGGCCAGGAGGTCGCCGTGAAGCTCGTCATGCGCGAGGTCGACAACGGCGACGGGACGTCGGCCGAGAGCCGCTTCCTGCTCGAGGCGCAGGTCGCCGCGGCCCTCTCCCGCAGGACGCGCCACATCGTCAGCGTCACCGATCACGGGCAGGACGGGGCGCTCGGATACCTCGTGATGGAGCTGCTCGTCGGCGAGCCGCTCGACGTCCTCGTGAAGCGCACCGGCGCGCTCTCGCTCGCCGACGCGACGACACTCGTCTCGCAGATCGCGCGCGGCCTCGCCGCCGCCCACGAGGCCGGGGTCATGCATCGCGATCTCAAGCCGTCGAACATCTTCGTCACGCACGACGATGCCGGCGCGTCGGTCGCCAAGATCCTCGACTTCGGGATCGCCAAGCTGCGCGCCGGCCACGGCCGCAGAGCGGCGTTCGCCACCCAGCGCGGGTTCCTGCTCGGGACGCCGGCGTACATGAGCCCGGAGCAGGCGCGCGGCGGCAAGACGCTCGACCACCGGGCCGACGTGTGGGCGCTCGCGGTGATCGCCTACCACCTCCTCACCGGCGAGTTCCCGTTCGACGGCGGCTCGCCGGACGAGCTCTTCGCGCGCATCGTCAAGATCCAGCCCATCCCGGTGCACGAGCGGCAGCCCCTGCTACCGCAGGTGGTCGCCGACTTCTTCGCGCGCGCCTTCGCGCGCCGCATCGAGGATCGCTTCCAGTCGGCGACCACGCTCGCCGCGGCGTTCGAGCAGCTGACGAGCCTCGCCGAGCGCGGTGAGGTCGTCCTCCCGGCGCCCACGCTCCTCGCGGCCGGCGCGATGCGCGCGCCGCTCCCGACGCCGGTGGAGAGCTCGCGGCCGCTCTCGTACGGGCCGCCGTCCTCCGACTCCACGATCCGGGCGCCGGGCGTGCCGGGCCGCCGTCGCGTGCTGAAGCCGCTGCTGGCGGGGCTCCTGGTCGGCGGGGTGCTCGCCTCGACCATCGCGGTCCTCTCCGTCTACTACGAGGGCGATGCCGCCCGCGCGCCGGCCCGCCTCACGAGCAGCCTCGCGCCCGTCCTGGCGCCGGTCAGCGACGGCAGCCGCGAGGCGGTCCCGCCGCCCGATCCGCCGAGCGCTTCGCCCGCGGAGCCCGACGGCGAGCCGATCACAGTGAGCGTCCCCGCGCTGCCGCGGCGCCCGGCGCGTCCTTCGAGGACGTCGTCCGCCGAGCCCGCGGCGCGCCAGGCCCGGCTCCCGTGGGAGAAGGGCGACATCTTCTGACCTGCGGCGCGGGGAGCGTTCGGGCTGCTAGCATCGCGCCGTGCCCAGCTGGCTCCTCACGGCGGTCTTCGTCCTCTTCGTCGGGCTGCTGCTCTATCGCCGCTTCCGCGCGACGTTCGGCCGCCAGAAACTGAGCCCGGTGCGCATGGTGCTGCGCGCCGTGCTCCTGGCGGTCGTGGCGGTCGCGCTGCTCGTGGTGTCGCACGCTCCCGCGGCGATCGCGGCGTCGACGGTCGGGCTCGGGATGGGCATCGGGCTCTCCTTCCTGGGGATGCGCCACACGAAGGTGGAGAGCACGCCGCAGGGCGTCTTCTACACGCCGAACCGGTGGCTCGGCATCGGGGTCACGGCGCTCGTGCTGGGCCGCCTCGCCGCGCGCATCTTCTCGGTCTACGCCGCCGTCGCCGCGAACCCGGCGCTGGCCCGAGGCGGCGCGCCGTCGTTCGGCGACGCGCAGAAGAGCCCGTGGACCCTCGGCATGTTCTTCGTCATGGGCGGCTATTACGTCGCCTATTACGTTCACCTCTGGCGCGCCGCGCGTACCATGAAGGTCGATGCCCGCGCCGAAGCTCCGCCTGGTCGTCCTCGCGTCACTCTTGCTGGCGGCGGCGGGAGCGTCGATCGCGGCGTGTAGCTCGGACGACGGGGGGCCCGCCGCCTTCCCGACGAACGGCGGAACGCCGGAGCGGCGCGACGCGAGCACCTCGCCCACCCCGACGTCCCCGACGCCGGACTCCGGAGGCCCAAAGGCGCCGACCTCCCAGTGCTCCACGACGCCGCCAACCGTCGGCGCGCCGCTCACGTGCGCCTGGCTCGCCAGCACCGACAATTGCTGGGTCAAGGCACTCGCGAAGGTGAAATCCTGCGGCGAGGTGAAGGACGGCCTCCTTTCGACGGACGCACGTAGCTGCGTCGACGGCGACGCGACCCTGGCGTTCGCCGCCCCCTTCCCCGAGGTGCCGCTCGGAGCCGACCGGGAGGTCACGTACACGATGAACGGCGCGGAAGCGGGCGCCGCCTGCTACCAGTTCACGTTCTTCACGCCGAGCGCCAACAACCGATTGCACGTCAGCGTGGCCATCGCGTCGCTGGAGGGTTGCGTCTCGTTGAACGTGGATCCGGACAACTCGTCCCTCCTCACCATCACCTGTGCCGACGGGGTCGCCCATACCGGCGACATCGCTGCACTGACGAGCGCATGCCAGACGCCCGGGTACTCGTACAGCGAGCTTCCGACCGGCTTCGGGTTGGGCCTCGGGTGGGGCACGAACGCGCTCGGCCACCCGCCGGGCGAGCTCGTCCGACCGATCTTCTGCCACGAGTGACGGGGAGCGTTCCCCGGCCACTCACTTCACGAAGAGCCGCTCCGCGATCTGCACCGCGTTGAGGGCCGCGCCCTTCCGCAGGTTGTCGGCGACCACGAACAGGTTGAGCGCGCCCGGGACCGCGAGGTCCTCGCGGATGCGCCCGACGTAGACCGGGTCGGTGCCGGAGGCGAGCGCCGGATGCGGGCCGTTGCCGGGCGCGTAGCTCTCTTCCATGAGCTTCACGCCCTCGGCATGACGGAGGAGATCCTTCGCCTCCGCCGCCTTCATGGAGCGGTGGAACTGCACGTGGATCGCCTCGGAGTGGCCGTTCTTCACGGGGACGCGCACCGTGGTGGGCGAGACGCCGATCGTCTCGTCGCCCATGATCTTGCGGGTCTCGTTGACCATCTTCCACTCCTCCTCGGAGTAGTCGCCCTCGCCGGCCTTCCAGTCGCTCATCACGTTGAAGGCCATCTGGCCCGGGAACACCGCCGGGGTGACGGCCTTTCCGGCGAGCACGTCGTGCGACTGCTGCACGAGGTCCTCGACCGCCGCCTGTCCCTTGCCGCTCGTCGCCTGGTAGGTCGAGACCACGATCGTCTTGATCTTCGCCGCGTCGTGCAGGGGCTTCAGCGCGACGACCATCTGGATGGTCGAGCAGTTCGGGTTGGCGATGATCCCCTTCGGACGGTTCTCGGCCGCGGCCATGTTCACCTCGGGAACCACCAGCGGGACCTGGGGGTCCATGCGCCACGCGCTCGAGTTGTCGATGACGACCGCGCCCGCCTTCGCGGCGACGGGGGCGAACTCGCGCGACACGCTGGCGCCGGCGCTGAAGAGCGCGATGTCGACGCCCTCGAACGACGCGGGGACGAGCTCCTCGACGGTGATCTCGCCGCCCTTCCAGGGAAGCTTCTGTCCCGCGCTGCGCTTGCTCGCGAGCGCGACGATGCGCGACACGGGGAAGCCCCGCTCCTCGAGGGTCTTCAGCATCTCGCGGCCCACGACGCCGGTTGCACCGGCCACGGCCACGACGAACGAGGATCGCGCATTCGACATGCACCACGAACTACCCCGCTTTCCGGCGCGCCGCGAGTTTTCGTGCCGCAGAAAAAGCCCCTCTCCGGCCGCGTGTTAGCCTTGATGACAGGCATGCGCGTCGTCCGCTTCGCTTCTCCGCTCGCCCTCGCGGCACTCGCGCTCTTCGCGCTGGGTGAGGGCGCGTGCGGCGGCGGAGGAGCCGGCGCGGCGGCGCCCGGACAGAGCGCGTTCCGCGTGACCGGCGTGGGCGCGAGCCTCGATCCCACGGTGCGCGGGGCGCGCCTCGTACCGGAGAGCATCGTGGAGAGCACGGGCTACGGCACGGAGCCGGGCGGCGGCACGCGCGCCATCACTGCAGCGCTCCGCGTGGCCCACACGCGTGATGGCGGGCTCATGGTCGCCGAGGACCGGTTCCCGCTCGCCCCGCAGCTCACCGTGGCGCTGCCCGAGCGTGTGGGGGGCGGCTTCCTCTACGTGATCGGCACGACGGTGTGGCGCTCCGAGCAGTGGCTCGATCGCGCGCGGCCGATCTTCACGTCGGCGCAGGCCATCCAGGGGATCGTGCCGGGCCTCGACCGCGTGTACGTGCGCGCGCAGAACGCCTACCTCGCCATCGACGGCAAGACCGGCAACGCGCTGGATCTCGGACCCTGGCCGGCGAGCCCCTTCGTCAGCTCGTTCGCGGCCGCCGACGGGTGGCGTGCCGCGGCGGTCGCCGATCTCCGCGGGGTCGTCGCGACCTTCGACGCCGGCGCCTCGTGGAGGAGCCTCGAGCTTCCGATGGATCCGCGCCAGGTCCTCGCGAGCGGCGACGGTCTCGCGGTCGGCGGCATCGAGAACGGCAAGAACGAGGCGTGGTTCGAGGTGCGCGCCGACGGCACCGTCGCGCGCCTCTCCGCGCCGCCCCGCGAGGCGAAGGCGAGGATCGTCGTCGCGCCGCCGTCGCCCGCGCGGACGTACTACCCGGGCGGGCGGCCGACCATCACGCTGCCGCTCCCCCAGGCGCCGGTGCCGATGCCGCCCGAGCCCGAGGCTCCCGCTCGCGAGGACGCGGCCGACCCGGGTGAGCGCATCTTCGGCAAGCGTCCGCTGGTCGCCGCGATCGAGGACGGCTGGCCGCTCACCGACGGCACCGCGGTGGTCGCATGCGACGGCGCCCTCGGCCGCATACGCCTCGGCGACGGCGCGCTCGTCGACGTCGCCACCGCAGCCTTCCCGCTCCGCCCCGCGCGCTGCCATCCGGTGTCGCTCACGCGTCCCAGCGCCGTCGGTGCGTTCGGCTTCGTGTGCGGCGAGCCGCGCGGCAAGACCGCGGTGTACGCGTTCGATCCGGTCCGCGGAACGCTCACCGAGCTGAAGAAGTTCGACCGGCCGCGCGTCGTCACGTCGTCCGGCAACGGCGCGCTCGCGGTGCGTGGTCCTTGTGCGGAAGACGGCGACGCGAGCGTCGCGCCGCAGGAGCCGGCGCGGGTCGCCATCCGGGAAGACGGCGGCGATGGTCGCGACGCGCAGGCGAAGGAGCCGCGCGCGAAGGAAGAGGCACGCGCCCCGGAGAGCCACCCGTACTGCGTGCTCGGTCACGACAACGTGTGGCGCGAGATCCACGTGCGCAGCGACGCAGCGGGCGAGCGCGTCGCGGTGCTCGGCGACGGACGCGTGGCTGTGGTGTCGCCCCCGTCGGGCGACGTGCCGGCGCGCCTGACCCTCCTCGATCACGGCCGCGCGAGCACGGTCGCCGTCGTGTTCCCGAAGGTCGCCGCCGACGTGGCGCGCGTGCTCCGCCTCGGCCTGTGGCTCGACGGCTTCGAGGAGCGTCGCCCGGGGGTCCTCGGCGGCTGGATCGAGGCGGGGGGCGTGATGCTCGGCCTCGAGCTCGCCCTCGACGGCAAGGCCACCCTCGGGCAGCTCGTTCGTGACGCGGGGAGCCCGTTCGTCGCCGGCCGCTACGGCTTCGGTTTCGCGCAGTCCCGGCGCGGCTTCGAGACGACGGACGGCGGCATGACGTGGACGCCCCTCGAGCTACCCGAGCCGCTCGCGACCCCCGCGAAGGTGGAGCGGCGCGCGTGCGGTCCCGTCGGATGCCTCGCCGCCGGGTGGCTTCGCATCGGCTGGGGCGAGCCGAAGAAGGAGCCTCCGCCCCCGGCCCCGCCCGCGTACCGCCCGGTCGTCAACCTCGCGCCGCCGCAGCTCGCGCTGAGCTGCGAGCCCATGTCGCCTCCGATGCCCACGCCGCCCGCGCCGCGCGGGATTCCCACCATCAGGCTGCCCGCCAGCGGCTCGTCGCCCCGGCTGCTCGCGCCGCCCGGCGGCAGCGCGCCTGGCCTCGCCGAGCTTCCCCCGTTCTACGCGCAACCGGGTCCGACCCTCCGCGACGGCGAGCGCGGGCTCCCCGTCGAGCTGCAGGATCTGCCGGAGCGTTACCCGCGGCTCGGCCCGCTGGCGCGCCTCTACACGTGGGGGCCGAAGACCGGCGAGTGGGATACGCAGGGCAGGTTCCAGGTGAAGTGGCTGTCGCCGTTCGCCGGCTGGCCCGAGGCGCATGCGACGACCCCCGTGCTGCCGCCGCAGGCGCTCGGCGATCTCACGCGCGGGGGCACGCCCCTCGGGTTCGGCACGTACTACGGCGCCGGCAGCTCGGGACTCTTCCAGATCGCCACCGGGGACGACCCTGCGCACGGTCTGCTCCTCGCGCGCCGGCTCGCCCGTGGCGACGTGACTCCCGTCGAGCTCGAGGCGGATCACGCGCCGCTCGAGATCCGGCGCGCCGACGGTGAGCCCTTCGTCGAGATCGAAGCGGTCACGCGGATGGCCGGTCGCTGGTTCTTCGCCACCCCGAGCGCGCCCGCGGCGACGGCGCCCGTCACCACCATCTGGCAGGTCGACGGCGCGGTCGCTCGCGAGCTGGTCCGCGTGTCGCGCGCGGCCCTCGAGACGGGGCGGCCCGTCGGGACGAGGCTCGCCCGCCGCTCCGACGGGAGATCGCTGGGCCTCGTCGTCGACGGTCAGCCCACCGCCGATCGCAACGCGGCCACGCGGTGGGTCTTGCCGATCGACCTCGAGTCCGGGCAGCTCGGAGAGCCCGAGTCGCTCGGCTACGTCGATCTCGGCGGGCGCACGCTCGAGGCCTGCGGCGACGACGTCGTCGGCTGGGTCTTCGACACGTCGCTGCCGAGCACCACGGTGCGGCTTCGCACCGGCGCCGCCACCGGCACGCTCCAGTCGGTCTACGGCCGCGTCCGTCTCTCTTCGTCCCGCGGGTGCATCGAGCGCGTCTCCGGGATGTACGACGGGCAGTCGGCGGAACGCGCCGCGCAGCTCACGCGACCGGGTCCCCCGCCGGCGCAGGCGGGAGCCAGCCGGGCCGGGGAGATCGTCGCCGTGGCCTTTGCATCACAGTCTCGCTACGCGCTGAAGTGCACCACCGCGGCGAAGTAGCCGGGTTTCGCGCGGGGCGTCACACGCGAGATGCGGGCCCTGTCAGACAGCGGCAGGATGTCTCAAATTTCCTGGCCCCCGGAAAAACCACGCTCGCGATGTGCACCACCCGCTAAGGGGTGGCGCGGGCTCGTGCAAAGCCGCTTCCCGCCTTTCACTTTTGCACGATGAAGAGGCCCCCCTGGATCGTGAGCTATCCGGAATTACTACCTTTCTTCGTGGGCATGACTGCTGCTAGGTTCTTCTTGCCTGCGCGGAGTGTGGCTGCCCCCCCGGCCCCTTCGCGTAGGTTTTTTTTTGCGACTCCGGACCGGCGCGGCGTCTCTTTGACCGCGCAGCGCGCCCCCGGACGGTGCGGGCCGGACCGGCCGGCGTATCCTCCGCGCGTGTCGACCCGACCTCTCGCATCGTTGTCCCTCGTCCATGCGCCGCGCGCGCTCGCCCTGGCGGTGGTCCTCGCCGCGGCCTGCTCGGACGTGAGGCCCCAGCCGCTCGGCGCCGCGCCGCCTTCGTCGTTGCTCCGGCCCGGCGAGATCTGCGACGCGTCGAACCCGACGCAGCTCCGGCTCTCGTTCGACCCGCCCGTCGTGGTCGTCGCGCCCGGCGCCGTGCGTCCCGTGCGGCTGACCGTGGAGCCCGACGTCTGCGCCCCCGCGGTCGCGGCGTTCGCGTCCGACTCGGCGTCGATCGCGGCCGCGCCGGCGCCCGCCAGCTTGGACCTGCGGCACGCCACGTACGACTTCGAGGTGAAGGGCGGCGCCGGCGGGACGACCGCGCTCCACGCGACGATGACCAGCCACGACGGCGCGGGCGTCCCCTACACGGTCACCGCGGATCTGCCCGTGGACGTGCGTGACGCCGCGCCGCCCAGCTGCGCCGCGGGCGAGACGGCACGCGGCACGCTGGCCGCTGGCGCGACCACGCTGGCAGGAGCGGGCGCGCTCGCCGCGTCCTACCTCTCGGTGCCGCCCGGCGCGTTCGCGCGGAGCGACGAGCTCGCGTTGCCGGCGTTCCCTGCGACCATCGCCTGCAGCGAGGATCGGGATCTGACGACCGCCCTGCCCGACGCGCAGCTGAGGCCGCTCGGACCCGCGGTGCGGTTCGAGGTCGAGGCGCCGCTCTCGATGGGCACGTCCCTGCGGCGCGAGGTCGAGATCGCGCTGCCCGTGAACCCCGCGGCGTTCCCGGCCGGCGCGCGGCTCCGTCATCTCACGGTCCTCTACAAGCGGACCGGCGCCGGATCGCCCGAGAAGGCGCGCCCCATCCCGGTCGCGAACGCGCGCATCGAGCCGGACGGACGCGGCGGCTACGTGCTGAAGCTGCAGACGCCGTGGTTCGGGACGTACCAGGCGGCGGTGGCGGCGTCGGCGGGGAGCGTCACGCACAAGCGTCACCTCACGCATCGCGCGGTCATCGGCATCTCGATGGGCGGAGGCGGCGCCGCCGCGTTCGGGATGCGCCATCACGATCAGTTCGACGTCATCGCGCCGCTCGGCGGCCCGAGCGACTGGTCGTGGATGCTCTGGTACGTCGAGCAGAACGCGATGGGCGGCTTCTGTCCGGCCGGCCAGACGTGCCCCAAGGTCGCCCCGAACCGGTACCCGGGGATGAACGAGACGTTCGCCCACACGATGGACTACGAGCACTGGTTCTACGAGCGCGGCGCCGGGAACGGCGGCACCTTCCCGCGCTCCGAGTACGTCCAGATCTTCGAGGATCTCGCGCTCGCGATGGGCAACCCCAACGGCTCCGGCACCGATCCCTCGACCATGGGCTACGCGCTCGGACCGAAGCGCAACGACCCCTCGCTCGTCATGCCCGATGGCACCGACTGCGCGTTCACGGTCGACCCCGTCGGCGACGACGCGGCCGCCCAGCAGCAGCGCGACGTCGAGGCGCGGTGCCGGGCCTACCGTTGCGACCCGAAGAACGTCTACCGCGCGCCGAAGGACTACTTCGACGACGAGTACAACCCGGACGGCACGCTGCCCGTCATCGGGTTCTGCGACGGCGGCCAGGTGCCGGATGCGCCGAGCCCCTACGTGAACACGTGGGCGCCGGGCGGTGACAAGCCGGTCGGCTTCGCGCTCGCCGTCGACCGCAACGGCAACGGCATCCGCGACGAGGGCGAGCCGGTCATCCGTTCCGGCCACGAGCCCTATCTCGACTGCGGCGTCGATCAGCTCTGCGACAAGGACGAGCCCGGCTACGACGCGGAGAAGAACCCCGACCCGAGCGGCGACGACTACGACTACCAGCTCCAGCCCACCGGCACCGAGGGCAACCATCGCTGGGACGCCGGCGAGCGCTTCAGCGACGTCGGCCTCGACGGGGTGCCCGACACCGCAACGCGGCACGTGGCCGGCGACCCCGGCGAGGGCGACGGCCTGTTCACGAGCTCGCTCGGCGTCGCCAACTTCGCGGCCAACGATCCGCACGAGATCATGGCCGGACGCACCACGAAGATCCCGGGCGGCGCCCTCACCGACGACGCGCTCCGGCGCTTCGACGTGCTGTCGGACGGCGGCGTGCGGGACCTCTTCAACTTCGAGTCGGTCGCCAATCACCTGATAGGTCAGGTCCACGGCCGGCGCACCAGCGCGGGCCTCCCGATCCGCTCGACCGCCTTCTACAACGGCTTCCACTTCCTGCCCGGCGAGCCGAGCGACAAGCCGAACCAGTTCGAGCCGGCGAACATCCGCTGGGCCGACGTCGCCGACATGCCGAGCATCCGCTACGGCGAGGTCGACGCGACGCGCGAGATAATCGAGCGTGACGGCGACGGGCAGCACGTCGGCATCGTGACCCAGCGCCTCCAGACCTCGGTCTTCTACGTGGCGAAGCGCTGGCCGGGCGCGGACCGCCGCCACGTCGAGGAGTCGCGCGAGGATCCGGCGGCGTCCACCATCAACGAGCTCGGCGTCGACTGCGAGGTCGCCGGCACGTGCGAGAAGATCTTCACCGGCCCGCGCACCGGCCGCACCGGGCCCATCGCGGTGACGCTCCCTCCCGGCTACGCCTCGAAGGCGAGCGTCGCCGACGACGTCCGCTATCCCGTGCTCTACGTGCTCCACGGGTACGGTCAGGATCCCCGTGACCTCGCCGCGGTCGGCGGCTTCCTCGCCGTCTACCAGAACGGGGCCGACCGCTCGTACGCCACCCGCCTTCCCAAGATGCTCGTCGTCTACGTCGACGGGCGCTGCCGCGTCGGCAAGGACGGCAAGCCGGAGTGCGTGCGCGGCACGTTCTTCATGAACTCGGCGAGGCCCGAGGGGCCGCAGCTCGACGACTGGTTCGAGGAGGTCATGGAGTACGTCGACCGCAACTACCGCACGATGAAGCCGGCCGACGTCGACGTGACCGACTGACCGCTCAGACGATCACGAGCTGGAAGTGGTCGGTGACGACCACGTCCTCGCCCTCGATCCGGACCGTGTACGTGCGCTGATCGGCGCACAGGCCGCGCGGCCGGAGCAGCTTGCCGTCCTTCAGGTCGAAGACGTAGCCGTGCATCGGGCACACCGCGCAGCCGTCCTCGACCCAGCCCTCGGCGAGGCTCGCGCCGGCGTGGTTGCACGCGTCCTCGATCGCGTACACCTGCCCGGCCTCGTACGCGACGAGCACGTCGAAGGGCGGATACGTCATGCGGACGAAGCCCTTCTCCTTCACCTCGGCGAGCTTGAGGCGGCCCACCAGCTTCAATTCAGGACCCGATCTCCGCCCCGCCGCATCATCGCTCCTTGCTGCAGCGCGAGCTGGTTCAGCACGAGGCCGACGCGAACGCGCGGGTCGAGCTCGTCGAGCACCGCCTGGCGCGTCGCCGGGTCGACGACGAGCTGGAACGCGCAGAGGTCCGCGACGCGCGCCGCATCCATCGCGCTCGGCAACCGGAAGGAGAAGCTGGGATCGTGCTTCTTCACCTCCGACGCGAACATCGCCGCAGCCGCGATGAGGGCGACGCGGTCACCTTCGGGGACGGAAACGTCCTCGTCGTGGAGGACCGTGGCCCGCGCCATGCGGTAGGGGCGACCGTCCTCGGGGTCGAGCTCCTCGAGACGCAGCCGCGCCTGCCCGCGCACCACGATGTTGGCGCGGCCGTCGGCGAGAGGCTGGTGCTCCACGACCACGCCGCCGCCGGAGACGGGCGCGATGCGCGGACGCCCGTGCTCGTCCTCGCCGCCGATGATCTGCGCGATGACGAGCGCGCCGTGCGCCGCGAGACAGTGCTTCAGCATGGCGCGGTAGCGCGGCTCGAACACGTGCAGCGGCAGGATGGCCTCGGGGAAGAGCACGACCTGCGGCAACGGGAACACCGGCAGCGCCGACAGCGAGGCCTCGAGGCCGTGCGACCCCGCATGGCGGTCGCTCTCCGGGCCGACCTCTTCCTTGTTGCGACGTTCGTTCATGGTGCTGCGTTCCCTCACGGGCCAAAGATCTCGACGCTGCTCGCGTTCATCGCCGCCGGCGCGTCGAGCGCGAGGAAGGTCACCGCGGCGGCGACGTCCTCGGGCTGCATCGCCGGCGCGAAGCCGCTGCCCTTCAGCATATCCGTGTCGACCGATCCCGGCATCACGCACATCGACTGCAGGCCGGTCCCGCGTAGCTCCTCCGCGAGGCTCTTCACGAACCCCACCGTGCCCCACTTGGCCGCGCAGTACGCGCTCTGACGCGCCGTACCGAGGGTCGACGAGATGCTGGCGATCGCGACGAACCGGCCGCGGCGCATGTCGAGCATCCGCGGGAGGAAGGCGCGGGTGACGAGGAAGGTCCCCTTGAGGTTCACGTCGATGACCTCGTCCCACTCCTCCTCGGTCATGGTCACGACCGGCGCGCGGTGGACGACCCCGGCATTGGGGACGACCACGTCCGGGACGCCGAGCTCCGCGAACACCTTGTCGGCGGCGGCGCTGACCTCGCTCGAGGACGACACGTCGCACGGGACGGCGAGCGCACGGCGGCCCGTGGCGACCACCCCGTCCACGCCGCTCGCCAGGCTCTCGAGGTTCCGCCCGAGGAGCGCGACGTCGCACCCGCGCTCGGCGAGCGCGATCGCGATGGCCTTGCCGATGCCGCGGCCCGCGCCGGTGACGACCGCGATCATCGGCCGACGCCCACCGCCTCGTGCGCGAGGCCACGTGACGCGTCGGGCCCGCGGAAGGCGACGGTCTCGACGCGCGAGCCGAGCGCATGCTCACCGCGCGCCGTCATGCAGCCGTGCGTGAGCAGGAGGCGGCAGGCGACCCACTCGGGCGCGAGCACTGCCTCGAGATCGCTCGCAACGTCGGCGCCGATGCGCTCCTGCAGCGTGAGCCGCCGCGCGTGCGCATCGACGAGCGCCGCGATGGCACCGAGCCCGATGATGCGGGAGCGCGCGAGCAGCGCGACGGTCGCGGTGCCGGTCGCCGGCAGGAGGTGGTGCGGGCACACCGTCGTGACGGGCACGTCGCGTACGACGACGAGGCCGGGGCTCGGCACGTCGTCGATGACGCTGGACGCGAGGAGCGCGCGCGTGTCGACCGCGTAGCCGCGGCACAGCTCGTCGACGTAGGCCTCGGCGACGCGGGCGCCGGTGCCAGCCAGATCGGGCTCACGCGCGGGGTCCCGCCCGATCGCGCGGAGGAAGGAATCGATCGCGTTCGCGGCTGCGGTGCGGTCGATCGGCATGGGCGCGATCCTATCCCAGCGATCAGTTGAGGAGGCGGCTCTTCACGCCGGCGCCGATGGCGCGGCGTGCCGCAAAGCCCTCCTCGAGCGCGTGATAGAAGCCGCACTCGGGCTCCCCGTAACGCCAGCAGAGCCACACGAGCTTGCCGTCCACCTCGCCGTAGAAATCGAGCAGGCCGGCGCGCGGATCCTTGAGGACCGCGCCCATCGATTCGACCTCGCGCCAGCCGTCGCGGTAGGCCTCGAGCTCGCGCACGAGGTCCTGCTTCAGCGTCCGCACCGGCGCGGGATCGGCGGGGTCGACGTGGATGTGCTCGGGGATCGGGCCGCCGAGCTCCTGCTGCAGCTCCGCCATCAGCCGCTGGATCACCGTGCGGCGCTCCAGCTGACGACCGACGCAGGCGGCGAGCCGAGGCACGAGCGCGTTCACCGCCTCGAGCGTGAAGACGCGCTGTTCCATCGCGAGAGCGTACCACGGCGTCAGGTGCGCATCGTCTCCAGGGGGTCGGCCGACGCAGCGCGCCAGGCGGGCACGATCGACAGCAGCGCGAAGGGTCCCATCACGCTCACCGCGATGCCGAGGAGCTGAGCGCCGTCGACCGCCGGCGTCAGCGCCGCGCGCGGGTAGAGCACGCTCCAGCCGACCAGCGCGGGACGCAGACCGGGCGCGCCGAGCCAGAAGACCCACGCGTAACCGAGCAGCAGGCCGAGCGCGGTGGCGGCTGCCGACGCGAGGAGTGACTCGAAGAGCTTTGCCCACAGCACGTCGGAGGTGGACCAGCCGACCGCCTTGAGGACCGCGATCTCCTTCCGCTCGTCGGGCCCTACCCCGCTCGCGCGGTCCCAGGCGAGGACGAGCAGCGCGAGCAGCGCCGGGATGGCGGCGCCGAGCACGAAGCCGGCGCGGCGCCCGTACGCCAGGTGATAGACGCGGGCGAGGAGGTCCCGCTCGATGACGCGCGCACCCGGCAGGCGCTCGGTGATCGTGCGAGCGACGACGCGCGCCTCGGCCGGGTTGGCGAGCGACACCGTGAGGTCGGTCGCGTCGCCCGCGGGCAGGGCGAGGAGCGCACGCGCGTCGTCCTCGTCGCAGATGATGACGTCCGCCGTGTAGAGATCGAGCGACGAGCGGAACGTGCCGACGAGCTTCAGCGGGCGCGCCTCGGCGTTGGACGTCGGCAGCCCGAGCTCGTCCCCCGGGCGCATGCCGAGGAACCGTGCGAGCTCGAGGCCCGCGATCATCTCGTGGGCGCCCAGCGTCAGATCGCGCCCTTCCGCGAGGACGCCGTTGCTCACCGACACCGGCGACGCGCCCTTGCCGGTCCCGATGATCGTGACGTTGCCCTGGAGCGAGGGGAGGAACACGTAGCCCCAGACCCGCGGCGTCACCGCGCGCACCGAGGCGATGTCACGGAGCTTGTCCGCCTCGGCGGCGGCGATCGTCGCGGGCCGGCCCCCGACGAGCTTCTGCACGACGATGTCGGGCTGCGCGGCGTGCGCTCGCTCGGCCTCCGCCCGGAGCGACTCGGTCAGGAAGAGGACCGCCGCCATGAGCGCCACCGCGAAGGCGAGGCCGCCCCCGAGCGCGAAGGCGCGGGCCTTGCGACGCGCGAGTGCCTTCAGCGCGAACGCCAGGATGGAGAGCTTCATCGCTTGTTCCCGGCGGCCGCGATGGCGCTCCACTCCTCGACCGGCGGGGCCATGGCGGCGCCAGCGGGATCGGGATCGGGCGAAGCGGGCGCGTCGGCGAAGGCGGCGCCTGGCTCCTCGAGCGAGATTGCGCGCAGCCAGCGCGAGCCGCCCGAGAGCGCGAGATCGCTCGTGGGGAGCCGCCGCGCGAGCGCGTCGATGGCCGAGGTGTCCTGCGCCTTGGTCGCGCGCCGCCCGCGCGCATCGAGCGCGAGGACCGCGATGACGATCGCCGGGCTCGCCAGGATCACGAGCGAGATGAGCGCGGCCCGCCGGTGCGTCATGTTCCCTGGAAGACCATCAGGACCTTCGTGAGGAAGAAGTCCGAGATGAGGATCGCGATCGAGACCGCGACCACCGTGCGCGTCGTGGAGAGCCCGACCCCCTCGGTACCGCCGGTCGTGCGCAGGCCGAAGTGACAGCCGATGATCGCGATGATGAAGCCGAAGAAGGGCGTCTTCGCGAGGCCGGCGAAGAAGTCGCCGAGCCGCACCACCTCGAGCGCGGACGTCATGAAGAGCCGGGGCGAGATGTCGAACTGGACGGCGCAGATGAGGATCGCACCGATGGTACCGAGGGCGAGGGCGTACACGCTGAGGAGCGGCATCACGATGACCGCCGCCAGCACGCGCGGCAGGACGAGCTTCTTCGCCGGATCCGCGCCGAGCGCACGGATGGCATCCACCTGCTCGGTCACGTTCATGGCGCCGACCTCGGCGGCCATTCCGCTGCCGATGCGGCCTCCGACGATGACCGCGGTGAGCGTCGGCGCGAGCTCGCGGCAGAACGAGAGAATGATGACCCGGGGGATGTACTCGACGCCCCCGAACCGGCGCAGGCCGAACGCGAACTGGATGGTCATCACCATGCCGATGAAGACCGACGTGACGGTGACGATGCCCATCGAGCGCACCCCGAGCGACTCGAGCTGCAACAGCGTGGAGTGGATCTCGAGCGGCCGCTTCACGATCGACCGCATCGACCGCGACGAGAGCTGCACGATCTCGCCGAGCTCCACGAAGAAGCGCCGGATCCGCGCCGAGTGGTGCTCCACGAACGTGGGCTCGGGCGGCGGCACCGGCAGCGAGAGGCGTCCCGACGTCGGCGGGATGCTCACCGGGCCCGCGTCGTCGGCGGGCCCCGCGCCACGCGGCCGCTCGTTCATCCCCGCGGTCCTCCGCTGGCGATCATCCCGGAGCCCGGCAGCGTGCGGAAGCCCTTGATGTACGCGGAGAAGGCCGGCACGCCCCCCGCGTACCCGCCGGGCTCCCCCACGTAGACGAAGTCGTAGCTGCAGCCGTCCTTCTTCATCACGTAGATGTCGAAGGCGACCGGCACGCCGTCCCACTTCGCGTCGAGGCGGGTGTGCAGCGCCTCGCGGCCGTCGAACGGGACCGTCTCCTGGACCTTCACGTCACGGTCGGTCGAGCCGATGACGAGGTGGTTGGTGAGCGCCACGAGGGGCGTGCCCTGGTCCGGGCGATGGCAGCGCGCGTTGAGGAGGATGGACGCGCCGTGCGCGTCGTCGCGGTAGGCGAGGCTCCCGTCGGTGACGTCGACCGGGCGCCACCCGGCCGGCGCGGGCGGCACGGAGAAGGCCACGTGACCGTCGCGGAACGTCTGCCCGTCCCACGATCGCTTCGGAGGACCCCCGCATGCCGCGATCAGCATGACAACGAGAGCGCCGGCGCGTCGCATGATGGGCGATTTGATAGCACGGTGCGCGTCGTGAACGCGCTATATCCTCGGGGGAAATGCCGGTTCGCCTCTACAACACGCTCACGCAGAAGGTCGAAGACTTCGTCCCCGGAACCCCCGGCGAGGTCAAGATGTACGTGTGCGGCATCACGACGTACGACCTCGCGCACGCCGGCCACGCGCGCACGTACACGACGTTCGACGTGCTCAGCCGCTACCTCCGGGCGCGCGGCTACAAGGTCACGTACTGCCGCAACGTCACGGACGTGAACGACAACATCGTGAAGCGCGCCCGCGAGAACGGCGAGGACCCGCTCGCCCTGTCGAAGCGGTTCAGCGAGCAGGCCGATCGCGATCTCCGGGCCATCGGCTGCATGAAGCCCGAGATCGAGCCGCGCGTGTCGACCAGCATGGAAGACATCATCACGTTCATCGAGAACCTGATCGCGAAGGGCAACGCGTACGTCGCCGAGACGCCGAACGGTCAGGACGTCTACTTCGAGGTGAAGACCTTCGCCGACTACGGCAAGCTCTCGAAGCGGAACCTCGACGAGCTCCGCGCGGGAGCGAGCGAGCGGCTCGCCGCCAACGCGTCCGACGTGAAGCGCGACCCCGCCGACTTCGCCCTCTGGAAGGCGGCCGGTAGCGAGCCGTTCGGCTTCGAGAGCCCGTGGGGCAAGGGCTCGCCCGGCTGGCACATCGAGTGCTCGGCGATGGCGGCGCGTCACCTCGGCGAGCACATGGACATCCATGCCGGCGGCATGGATCTCGTGTTCCCGCACCACGAGAACGAGGTCGCGCAGAGCGAGGCGCTCTTCGGCCCCGAGCTGTCACGCGTGTGGATGCACGGCGGCTTCCTCGAGATCGACAAGGAGAAGATGAGCAAGTCGCTCGGAAACTTCGTGACGATCAAGGATCTCCTCGAGCGCAACGACCCCGAGGGCTTCCGCTACTACGTGCTCGGCACGCACTATCGCGGTCCGCTCTCGTTCGACGTCGAGAAGAAGGAAGACGGCCGCGTCGTGTTCCCCGGCGTCGACGAGGCCGAGCGCCGGATCGACTACCTGTATTCTACACGCGACACGCTCGCGACCATCGCGAACGGCACCCTCGCGGCGGACTCCAACATCCTCCAGGGTCAGGCGAAGATCGTCGACGAGGCGCGCGAAGGCGTCCTCAACGCCCACGATCGCGACCTCAACACGCCCCAGGCGCTCTCGGTCATCGCCGAGCTCGGCAAGGCGGCGAACGAGATCGTGATGCAGTTCCCGAAGATGAAGAACGACCCTGCAAAGGTCGAGGCCCTCCGCGGCCTCGCGGCGAAGGCC
>JAQBQL010000184.1 GCA_028287035.1 Labilithrix sp.
CACGACGCCTGCGCTCGCGGCCACCGGCGAGCCAGCGGTGTTCGCGCTCGCGAAGGGCGCCTCGAGGGCGGCGGGCGCCGGCCCCGCATCGCGATGCCGGCGCAACGCGTAGAGCGCGCCGCCGCCGCTCACGACGACGAGAGCCGCGACCAGCAACCGAGCACGCCCGCGGCCGCGCGCCGCGAGAGGAGCGGGAGCCAAGGCCGCGGGCCGCAGCGAGGCCGGCGCGTCGCCGGCGAGCGACTCCTCGGGCACCGTGGCGTACGGGTCGCGCGGGGCGCCCGGGGCCCGCGCGGACGAGGGCGGAGCCGGCGCCTCCACGACCAGCGGCTCCTGCTCGATGCTGGCGATCCGCGCCGCGCGCTCGTCGAGAACGGTCCCCGCGAGGCGCGCCACCCAGCCCCCGACGGCGATGGGCGTCGCAAGCGCGATGGAAGCCTCCAGCGCCGACGCCATCGCGCGCGCCGTCGTGAAGCGCTCGCTGCGATCGCGCGCGAGGCCGCGCATGACCACCGCGACGAGCTCCGCGGGGAGCGGCCCCGGCGGCGCCGGAATGGGCGCGTGGAGCACCTTGCCGATGACTCCGCCCTCGTCGTCGGCCGTGAACAGCCGGTGCCCGGCAAGGGCCTCCCACAGCACGATGGACGCGGCGAACACATCGGACGCCGGGCTCGCCTCCCCGGCGATCTGCTCCGGCGCCATGTACGCGAGCTTGCCCTTCAGGGCGCCGTCACGCGTCACCTGCGCGCGGCCGCGCGCCTTCGCCACGCCGAAGTCGAGGACGCGCGCCACCCCGTCGCTCCCGACGAGCACGTTCTGCGGGGAGACGTCACGATGAACCATCTCGAGGAGCTCGCCGCGCGCGTCCCGCGCCTCGTGCGCAGCGTGCAGGCCCTCGAGGATGCCGAAGACGATCGCCGCGGCGATCTCGGGCGGAACACGCTCGCCGCGCTCACGCGCGGTCTCGAGCAGCTGCGAGAGCGACTGCCCATGAACGTACTCGAGAATGACGAAGAGCTCGCCCTGCGAGGAGACGGCGTCGACGGTCTGCACCACGTTCGGATGCTGCACCCGGCCGGCGAGCCGCGCTTCGTCGAGGAACATCGCCACGAAGGACGGATCAGTGGCGAAGTGCGGATGCAGCTTCTTGATCGCGACGGGACGAGAGAACCCGACCGCCCCGCGCATCCGGCCGTAGTGGACGACCGCCATGCCGCCGCTCGCGAACGCCTCGTACATCGCGTATCGCTCGAGAACGCGCACGGGAGCCTCGGCCACGCCCCCGATCCTAGCACGCGCGATGTCAGCGCCTCTGCGGGCGGACTATCGCGTACTCGTCGAGGCGAAGGACGAGCGTGCTCCGCGCGATGCCGAGCGCCTTCGCCGCGCGTGACTGGTTGCCGCCGCATTCCGCGAGCACGCGCACGATGCGCTCGCGCTCCGTCTCCGACGCCGGGACGGGGTCGTCACCGTGCGCCGAGACGCGCTGCGGAGCGAGCGTCGCGGCCATCGCGGCGAGCGGAAAATGCTCCGGCGTGAGCTCGGGCCCGCCGGAGAGCAGGACGGCGCGCTCGATGAAGTTCCGCAGCTCGCGAACGTTGCCGGGCCACGTGTAGCTGCGGAGCAGCGAGAGCGCATCGGCGCGGAGCGACGGCGGCCGGAGCCCGAGGCCTCGAGCGGCGTGGACGATGAACGCCTGCGCCAGCGGCTCGATCTCGCTCGGACGCTGCCGGAGCGGCGGCACCTGGATCGCGACGCCGTTCAGGCGAAAGAAGAGATCCTGCCGGAACCGGCCCTGCCGGACCTCCTCCTCGAGCGCGCGGTTGGTGGCCGCGACGAACCGGACGTCGAGCGGGCGCGGCTTCATCGCCCCCAGGCGGAACGTCTCTCGCGCCTCGATGACGCGCAGCATCTTGGCCTGCACCGCGAGCGGCATCTCGCCGATCTCGTCGAGGAATACGGTGCCGCCGTTGGCCGACTCGAGAAGGCCGGCCTTGGCCGCCACCGCGCCGCTGAAGGAGCCGCGCTCGTACCCGAACCACTCCGCCTCGATGACCGACTCGGGCAGCGCCGCGCAGTTGAGGCGGAGGAGCGGCTGCCCGCGACGCGGTGACGCCTCGTGGAGGCGCTCGACGACCAGCTCCTTTCCGACGCCCGACTCGCCGAGGACGAGCACGTTGATCATCCCCTGCGCGACGCGAGCGACGAGGCTGTCGAGCTCACGCATGGCCGGGTCGTGGACGACGCGCGCGACCTCGCCAGCGGGCCCCGACCTCGCGCCAGGCGCGAAGGTCCTCGGCTCCTCGCGCTTCGTGTCGAGGTCCTCGCCGCGCACCGGCCCACCGGGCTCCTTCGCGACGACCTGCACCATGACGAGGACGGTCCCCACGTAGAAGGGCTCGCCGGGGTGCACGACCGCGCGCGTCCGCACCGGCAGGCGCTGCTGGCGCACGCGCGTCCCGTTCACGCTGCCGAGGTCCTCGATCTCGAGCTCCCGACCGACGTGCAGGAGCGCGTGCGAACGGGTGACGGACGCGTCGTCGATGCGGAGGTCGCACTGCTCCGACCGACCGAGCATCACGGCGCCGCTCGCGGGCAGATCGAAGGAGGCGAACGTGGTCTTGCTGACCACCACGAGCTGGAAAGACGACACCGGCAGTGCGGGGATCGTACCCCGCAGCCGCCGGCGGGCGCAATCGGCGGTCGGATCAGCGCGGCTCGAGCGCGTTGACCTCCGCGTCCGTGAACGCGCGCGACCACAGCGCCATGTCGTCGACCGTGCCGCCGTACCCGTCGTACACGTTGAAGTGCTCGTCGAAGCGTCCACCGTCGGCCGGGTAGCTGCGCTTTCCAGCGGGCGGCACGACGCCGTCGATGTACAGCCGAGCGTCGTTGCTCGCGGGGTTCGTGGTGTCCCAGACGATCACGAAATGCACCCACCGCCCCGGGTGGATCACGGGCCGCGGGCTGGCGAACAGCTCGAAGCCGGTGCCGCTCTGCACGGCGAAGTCGAGCGCCTGCACTGCCGCATCGCCGTTGCCCGACGAGTACGAGAGAAACAGGTGATGGCGACTCTCGTCGTAGCCGTCGAAGAGCTTGCGCCCGCGGTCGGTCGTCGGGATATCGCACAATGCCCAGAAGCTCAGGGTGCCAGCTGCAGGGAAGCCGGTCCCCGAGAGCGACGGCGCGATGGCCTGTCCGGCACCGCCCGGATACTGGAGGCCTCCACCGGAGCGCCCCGTGCCGCCGAGGACGGCCCCGCCACTGACGAACAGATCGTTGCCGTGGCCGGTCTCGTCACGCGCAGCGGTGCCGCCGTCCTCGTCGAAGCTCCAGCGCGCGACCAGATCCGGATCGCCCGCATCGGGCGGCGGCGGAACGGGCGCGGCCTCGTCCGACGTGGCGGCGTCGGTGATCGCCGCACCGAGCTGGGACGTCAGATCCTCGTAGGGCGTGACCCAGTAGCAGGCCGCAGTGGCGCACGCGGCGGCACCGAGGAAGCCCAGCACGACCGTCGGCGCGAGCCGCATCAGGTCCCCGTGAAGGGCGGCGAGCCGGGGGCGCGGTAGCGGTCGAGCGGGCTACGCTTGCTGTCGCTTCCGTAGAAGTGGCCGTTTCCTTCGAGCTCGGCGAAGAGCAGGTGCAGCGGCGCCCTCGCGCCCTCCGCCGGGGTCTTCATGCCCAGCTCCTCGCTCGACTTGCCGCTCGATGCGAAGTGCGGGAGCGTCAGGTCGGTCGCGATGAAGCCGGGCGTGCAAGCGTTCACCCGCAGGGCCGGATGCTCGCGCGCGAGGATGAGCGTGTACGTGTTGGCGCACGCCTTCGACAGGCCGTACGGCTCACCCTCCCCGAGGCCCCTGGCCCGGAAGGCCGCCACGTCGCCGGCCATCGTCCGGCACTCCTCGATGAACGCCTGCAGCCGCGGCCACGGCAGCGAGGCGTCGAGGAAGAACCGCTGCATCTCCGGGCTGCACGTGCTCACGAACAGGGGGCCCGATGCCGAGGTCACGTTGACGATGCGCCCGGCCCCCGCGTCGAGACGCGGAATGAACGCCTGGCAGACGCGGTGGACGCCGAGCGTGTTGGTCTCGAGCATCCTGACGAGGCCGCCGCCATTGATGCCCGCATTGTTGACGATGGCGTGGAGACCCTCGACCTGTGCAGCGGCCTCCGCGACGGAAGCCTCGTCCGTCACGTCGATCGCGAGCGGCGCGACGCGATCGCTCCAGTCGTCGTGGTCCTTCGTGAGCGCCGTGGTCGCCTCGAGCCCCCGCGCCCGGTCGCGCGACCCGAGGTAGACGAAGGTGTCGGGTTGCTCGGTGAGGATCGCCCGGACGATCGCGAGCCCGATTCCCTTGTTCGCCCCGGTGACCAGGATTCGCCGCATGCCCCGTCATCCGTCGCCACCGCCCGTGCGTCAAGATCCGCTTCGACACGTCGAAGGGCTTCTACTCTCGGGCGAGCGCTCAGCTTCCCGTGGGGAGCTTGGCGTTCGAGAAGTGGCCGGAGATCGTCACGTCGGCCGCGCTCGACCCTTGTGCCTTGAGGGTCGCCGTGAGGTTCAGCTCGAAGAGGTAGTAGACGTCGGAAGGGTGCGCCGTTCCGTGGGTGAGCGTCGCGGACACGAAGGTCGCCGTCGCGGTCCCCACCGTGGAGGCCACCCAGGACGACGCGGCGCTGCCCTTGATGGAGTTGAGCATGCAGTTACCGGTCGTCTGCGCGCTGGTGGTGAGCGTCCATACGGTGCCGGGCCCGGGAGCGGTCGGCGCGCTCAGGGTGCACGCGAGGGAGACGATCTCGCCGCTCGGGGCCATGAAGCCGCCACCGAAGCTCGCCGTGAGATCGCCGGAGCCGTTCGGCTGCTCGACCTTCCCGTTCGCGCATCCGTACGGGGCGTCGGTCGTGGGCACCGTCAGCGCGCCATCGACGGAATACGAGCAACCGGACATCGAGGTGGGCGGCGCCGCATCGATGGGTGTGGCGCCGTCCTGCGCCGGTCCCGCGTCGTTCGCTGTGGCTCCGTCGGCGGCGCCCCCGTCGTTTTCGCCGGGGGCCGGGGCCGGGGTGGCGTCCGAGGTGCTGCTCGAGCACGCGGCGGCCGCGAGGACCGTGAAGAGAAGAGCGAGGGACAGGCGAGGAGTGGGCATCGTCGGATATTACCCCGAGAGCGAGCTCGAGCGGAAGCAAGCGCTACCGGAAGGCACGCCGCAGCGACGTCTCGAGGGCCTGCCACACCACCGCGACGCGGGGCACGTCGCGGAGCGCGCGATGGCCGACGAGCCACACGTCGGTCCGGGGCCAGGCGAGGGCCCCCGGCGCATCGGCATGCCTGACCGGCACGAGCCCGCGGGCCCGCACGAAGGCGGCGGGGAACAGACCGACCCCCAGGCCCGCGACCGCCGCGGCGAGCTGCGAGGCGAAGTGGCTCGTGCGGAGCACGACGGTCGCCCGCGGCGCATGCGATGCGAGCCACACGGCAGGCGCGTAGCTCGCGTAGTCGCGGTCCCAGGTGATCCACGGGACCTCCTCCCAGGTCGCCACGCGCCCGAGACGCTTGACGAGGTCCGCCGATGCCGCCGCGACCCATGGCGCCTTCGCGAGCCTCGTGGTGACGAGCTCCGCGCCCACCGGCGCGACCGAACGGACCGCGACGTCGGCCTCACGGCGCGTGAGATCGAGGGCACGCGTCGAGGCATCGAGCTCGATGGTGATCGCCGGGTGACGCTCGCGGAGGCCCTCGAGCACCGGGACGACGAACGCCTCGGCAACGCCCGGATCGGCGCTCACGCGGACGACGCCCTCGGCGACGAACTCGGCGGGCGAAGCCTCCCGGCCGAGCCGACCGAACGCGACCTCCATCGCCTCGGCCGCCGGAAGGACTCGCTCGGCGGCGAAGGTCGCGAGGAGCCCCTCGCGCGAGCGCTCGAAGAGGCGCTCTCCGACGGCCTCCTCGAAGGCGCGGAGGCGCCGGCTGAGCGTCGAGGTGTCGAGCCCGACGCGCGCCGCGGCCAGGCCGAGGCTCCGGTGCCGGTACGCGGCGAGAAACAGCGGAACGTCGCTCCACCGCCCCGCCAGACGTCCGAATGCCTTGTCTTGCATTTTCGCCCGCATGCGTTGCATCGATGCGCCTGTACGCGCAGCGATGCAAGACCGAGGATGGTTGCAGGAGACGAACATGACCATTCTCATCACGGGTGCGACGGGTACGGTCGGGCGCGCGCTGGTCGCGGAGCTCGGGGCGCAGGGCGTTGCGTTCACCGCCATGACGCGCGGCAACGTCGCTTCGCTTCCGCCGGGCACGGCGCGCGTTCACGGTGACTTCGATGACGCCTCGTCGCTCGCACGCGCGCTCGAGGGTGTCGAGCGCGCGTTCCTCCTCACGCCGTCGACGAGCGCGGCGGAGGACCAGCAGCTGCGGTTCGTGGAAGCAGCACGGATCGCGGGCGTGCGGCACGTCGTGAAGCTGTCCCAGTGGGCGGCCGATGCCCGTTCGCCGGTGCGCTTTCTCCGCTACCACGCGGCCGTGGAGGAGGCACTTCGCGCGTCCGGCATGGCGTTCACGTTCCTCCGCCCGAACCTCTTCATGCAGGCGCTGCTCGGCTTCGCAGCGAGCGTGCAGCGCGACGGGAAGCTCTTTGCCCCGGGCGCGGACGCACGGATCTCGCTCATCGACGTCCGGGACATCGCGGCCGTCGCCGCCGCGGCGCTCACCAGCGCAGGTCACGAGGGCCGCACGTACGACCTCACGGGCCCCGAGGCGCTCACCCACGACGAGCTCGCGGCGGCGCTCGCCCGCGTGCGCGGCAAGGACACCGCCTTCGTCCACGTCGACGACGCGGCGATGCGCGGAGCGCTGCTCGGCATGGGCATGCCCTCGTGGCAACTGGAAGGGCTCCTCGAGGACTATGCCCATTACCGCAGGGGCGAGGCCGAGACCGTCACCACCACCGTTCGCGAGGTGACCGGGACGCCGGCGCGCTCGTTCGAGGCCTTCGCCCAGGAGCACGCCGGCGCGTTCGCGTGACGGTCAGAAGCTCGCGCGTGCGACCGCGTTGAGCGTGGTCAGGTCACCGCCGCCGATCGCGTCGTCGGCCGCGAACGCCTCGCCGAAGAGGCGGTGGTACGTGAGCTCCGCGCCCAGGCTGAGGCCGTTCGTGAGCGGGATGCCGAAGCCGAGGCCGATCGGGATGCCGAGCTCGTGGCTCGACTCGAGCGGCGAGGCTGCCTTCGCCGCGTCCGAGCCGGTGACCGAGGTGTTGTAGTAGCCGGCGCCCGTGAAGAGATACGGCTGCACGTACTTGATCGGCACCGTGAAGCGCACCTCGGCGTTGATGGCGTTCGTCAGCAGGCTGACCGCGCCGTTCGGCGTCGCGACCCCGTTCGCATGGTTGTTCATGCCGATGTAGTGGGCGTCGAACGCGAGCCAGCTGAGGACCTGGACGCCGACCCGCGCGCCCCAGGAGGGTCCGAGCGCCGTCACCGAGCCGGTGCCGTTGTTGAAGTCGAACGGGCTGCCCTCGTTGAACGTGGAGAGCCCTCCCTCGACCGCGAGGGTGAGCTGCGGCGTGCCGCAGCGATGGCGGAGGAGGCCGCAGTGCGGAATCGCGACGGGCGTCTCGTTCGGCACCTGCGGCTCGTACGTGACCTGGTTGGGCGGCGACTGCGCCTCCTGCGCTTGCGCGGACGCCGCGCTGCACACCATCCATGCACACGCGGCTCCGGCGACGGCGACTCTAATCTTCATGGTAGAGCCGTGTGCAATTCACGACCCATGCGTCGCACGCTTTCGATGCATGCAGAATGCAGCGGGTATTCGCTGCGGGCGCGTGCGCGAAACACCGCGGGTGTCTCGATTTGCAGCGCGGCGCTCGCCCTGCCACGCTCAGATCGAGACGGGCGCCGAAGGCATCGACCCGCCGCTCGGCGGCGACGTGTGCCGCGACCGCATCGTCCTGCGGATGACCAGCTCGACGTCGTCGGCATTCACCGGCTTGACGAGGAACGCGTCGGCGCCGATGGCCGAGAGACGTTGCCATTCGCGCGGACCGCCCGCGGCGGTGAGAACGATGATCGGGATCCGCGCCGAGCTCTCGACCGAGCGCAGGAGCAGCGTCAGCTTGGCGCCGTCCATCTGGGGCATCTGCAGGTCCACGAGCACGCAGGAGTACGGATTCTTCTCGAACGCCTCGAGCGCGCGCTCGCCGTCGCCGACCTGATCGATGACCGCGTTCGGGAAGCGCTCGCGCAGCGAGGAGACGATGAGCTCGCGCCAGTCGTCGTCGTCGTCGGCGATGAGGATACGTTCCGGCTCGCGGGTGCCGCTGTGCTCGGCCATCATCGCCTTGCGGAATGCCTCGACCGAGGGAAAGCGCTTGAGCGGATCCTTCGCGAGCGCCTTGGCAATGAACTCGTCCCACCCGAGAGGCAGGCCGGGGCGGATGCGGCTCGGCGGAACCGGATCCTGCAGCACGTGCTGCGAGAGGATGCTCATGTCCGTCTCGCCGCTGAAGGGCGGCCGACCGACCAGGAGCTCGTAAGCGATGCACCCGAGGGCGTAGACGTCGCGGCGGTTCGCCAGCTCCGGTGCCTCGTCCTCGCCGAGCGCCGCTTCGGGCGCCATGTACGCGGCGCTGCCGACCACGAAGTTGCCATTCACGGCGGAGTCGAGGACGCGCGCCACGCCGAGGTCGCCGACGGCGACGCGGAAGGACTGGTCGATGAGGAGGTTCGAGGGCTTCAGGTCGCGATGGATCGTGCTCGTCGCGTGGATCGCCTCGACGCCGAGGCACGCCTGCTCGAGGATGCGCACCGCCTCGTTGAGGTCGGGGAACGTGCCGCCCTCGCGCGCGCGCAGCCACTGCTCGACGGTGCGACCCTCGACGTACTCCATGACGAAGTACGGCGTGCCCTCGTGCTCGCCGAAGGCGAACACCGAGAGGACGTTGCGGTGACCGACCCGCGCCATCGCGCGCGCCTCGTTGTGGAAGAACGTGCGCATCTCCGGGAACGCGAAGAGCTCCGGCTTGATGAACTTGATGGCGACCTTCCGGTCGAGCCGCTCGTCGACGGCGAGCGCCACCGAGCCCATGCCGCCCACGCCGAGCGCACGCTCGATGCGGTACTTGTTGTCGATGATCGCGCCCTCGTGGAGGCCGACGGCCTCGAGCGGGTCGGCCGGGTAGCTCGTCATCCCGCCCGTCGCGCCGGCGCTGTCGTACGAGGCCGCCCCGGTGCGCTGCCGTTCGCCGCTCACCGGGACCCACTCTGCGATGGTCGGTGCCAGGCCGGCGTTCACGCGGTGCTCGCCAGGGGTCGGCCGCGGCGCGCCGGCCTCGCTGATCGAGATCGCGCCGGACATCGGCGGGATGTGCACGGGCATCTCGCGGGCCGCGCGCGACGGCGGTGGCACCGTCGATGCGCTCGAGGAGGTCGACGGGGTCTGCGACAGCAACCTCGCGGCGCTCGCAGGTTGCCCTTCACCCTCGCGCGTGTCGCGGGCTTTTCGTTGCTCCATGGCGTCTGCATCCGGTGCACGGGGCGTACCATCGTCGCCGCCCGTGCCGTTTCCCGAGACGCGCGTGTTCACCGGCACGAGGCGTGGGCTCCGTCGCTGTCGGCGCGAACGGCACGAGGCCGACCACACGCAAGGCTGTCACGCTCGGGGTACATGGACACGATGATCGATTCTACCTCTTGAGCGGCGCCGCGGTCGACGCCGGCTCCACGGGCTTGGCCACGTTCGCCTGCTGTCGCTCCTTGATGATCTCGTTTCCGACACGCGTCGCGATCTGTTCGCATGCGGCGTCGAGCGCGGTGGACATCGCAGCTACCACGTCCTCGATCTTCGGCTTGTCACCGGACACGGGGCGGTCGGCGGTCACGGTGTCCTCGAACAGCACGTCGTTTCCCTCGAAGACCATCACCTTCAGCTGCACGCGCGCGGCGCGGCCCGTCTTCAGGCGCATGTCGTCGAAGGCGATGACCTCGACCTCGACGGTCGGAGCCATGCCGGAAAGCACGCGATGAAAGCCGTGCTCCTCGTAGAGGGTACGCCCGAGCTCGCGGCGCACGAACGTCTCCGGCCGCTCGGTCCAGCGCTTGTCCTCGTAGTAGCCGAGCTCGTAGGCGTCGTCGCGGAAGGCGATGCGCTCGCGAAGGTTGCCTCCGGAGGACACCCGGCCGAGTCGCACCTCCACCGCGTGGTTGGGCGCGGCTGCCGCAGGCGGGGTGGTCGCCGCAGCGTCCGCGTTCGTCAGCTTCGCCTTCGGGACCTCGGGGCTGAAGTAGCGGATCTCGACGATGTCCGCCTTCGAGGTGAGCGCGCACCCCGCGGTCAGCACGGTGAGCAGGCCGATCGCCGCGACGGACGAGAGTGACGGGAGGAGATGCTTCTTCATTTGGACGCCTTGGTTGCCTTCGTCTTGCCCTTGAGGAGCATGTCGGGATCGCGCTCGAGCGCCTCGGTGAGCGAGCGGATCGCCTCGGCGGCCTCGCTCACGTCGCGCAGCGTGGCTTCGAGGTCACGCTGCGTACCGCGCCCGTTGCGTCCCATCTCGCCGAACGCCTCGGTGGCCTGCTGCG
Organism: Labilithrix sp.; assembly: GCA_028287035.1. The sequence continues at coordinate 10,582 of JAQBQL010000184.1, forward strand.
CCGACGCGAGGAGCCCCTTGTCGCCGTCGAGGCGATCGATGACGCCGTTCATGCGGTTCACCGCGGCGGTCAGCTGCGTGATCGTCTCCGCCGCCTTGTCCCCGAGGTTCGCCTTGTCGATGCGCGCGATCGTCGCCTGCACCGTGGTGAGCGTCTCGTCGGCGTGACCGAGCGTCGACGCCGCCTTCCCCGCCACGTCCTGCTTCTCGAGCGTCGCGAGCATGCGGTCGACACGGCCCATGATCATGACGACGGCGTCCACCATCTCCGGCAGGCGCTCCATCGCCTTCGTGACGGTGTCCTCCAGGTTCTTCATCATGCTCGGCGCTGCCGGGATGTAGTTCTGGGGCGTGTTGAAGGGCAGCTGCGGGGGCGGGTTGCCCTTCACGTCGAAGAAGTCGATGGCGACGAACTTGACGCCGGTGATGCCCTGCGAGCCGAGCTGCGCCCGGAGGTCCGCCGGGATCATGAAGCGGTCCTTCTTGAGCGCGGTGCCGTGCACGGTCTCCGTGAGCCCCATGCGCTTGATGTCCGCGACGTCCAGCCGCGAGATGACGTCGACCATGCGGTGGTCGGGCGCGATCTCGATGGCGGCCACGTTGCCGATCGTGACGCCGCGGAACTTCACGGGCGACCCGAGCTCGAGGCCCTGCACCGACTCGTTGAAGTACGAGTGGTAGTCGACCGTCGTCTTGCGCGTGCCGGCGATGCCGAGCACCACGGCCGCGACGACCGCGCAGGCGAAGCCGACGATCACGAAGAGACCGAGCTTGTAGTGGTTGGTGGGCGCTGCCATGTCAGGAGTCCTTGCTCTTGCGGTTGAAGAAGTCGGTCACGCGCTTGTCGGAGCTGCCGACCTTGAGCTCACGCGGGTCGCCCTGGGCGATGATGGTCTTGTCGACCTTGTCGATCATGATGACGCGGTCGGCGATGCGGAAGATGCTCTCGAGCTCGTGAGTGACCACGACGACGGTGAGGCCGAGTGACTTCGAGAGCGTCACGATGAGCTCGTCGAGATCGGCGGCGGCGACGGGGTCGAGCCCGGCGGAGGGCTCGTCGAGGAACACGAGCTCGGGCTCGAGGGCCAGGGCCCGCGCGATGGCCGCTCGCTTCTTCATGCCGCCCGAGAGCTCGGCGGGCAGCTTGTCGGCGGCGCCGTCGAGGCCGACGAGCTTCAGCTTCGCGCGTGCGATGGCGGCGACCGCGTCGTCCGGGAGATCGGTCCACTCCTCGAGCGGCACCGACACGTTCTCGCCCACGGTGAGCGACCCGAAGAGGGCGCCGGCCTGGAACATGACGCCGAACGGGGGCAGGCCGGCTTCGAGGTCCGGGAAGCCGCGCCCCGCGACGTCGATCTCGCCCGCGAGCGGCTGTTCGAGGCCGATCAAGAAGCGCAGCAGCGTGGACTTGCCGGCGCCCGAGCCGCCGAGAATGCAGAAGACCTCGCCGCGCTGCACCTCGAAGCTCAGATGCTGCTGGAGGACGACGTCCCCCCAGCCGATGCTGAGATCCTTCACGATGATCATCGGACGCTCGGCCTTGGCGCGGCCGCGCTTCGGCATCGTCCGGTCGACGCGGATCAGGCCGGCACGGCCGGGTCCGGGTCGCGGCAGGATCGCCTGCCCTCCCGCGCCTCCTTGCTGCGGAAACATGGAGCGATCGAGCGGCTGGATGCGCCTTGTGTCCATCGTGGTGCTCGGACCCGTTGCCTAGATGTTGAAGATGCGGAAGACGACCGTGAACGCCGCATCGACGATCACGAGCATGAAGAGCGACGTGACGACCGTGGACGTGGTGCGCTTGCCGACGCCCTCGGCGCCGCCCGAGGCCGCGAAGCCCTGCTGGCACGCGATGAGGCCGATCGCGACGGCGAAGACCACGCTCTTGATGAGGCCGGTGATGACATCCATCGCCTGCACGGCCTTCAGGGTCTCGATGATGTAGCCCTGGACGGTGAGATCGAGGTCGGTGGTGCCGACCGCGAGGCCGCCGAAGATGCCGATGAAGTCGGCGATCAGCGTGAGCAGCGGCATCACGAGGACGAGCGCGATGATCCGCGGGACGACCAGCCAGCCGAACGGCGTGAGGCCGAGCGTGCGGAGCGCGTCGATCTCCTCGTTCACCTTCATCGAGCCGATCTCGGCGGCGAACGCGGCGCCGGAGCGGCCGCACACGATGATCGCGGTCATCAGCGGGGCGAGCTCGCGCGTCAGCGAGATGCCGACGAGGTCGGCGACGTAGATGTTCGCGCCGAACATCTTGAGCTGCTTCGCCGACTGGAAGGCCATGACGAAGCCGACCAGGAAGTTGATGAGGATGACGATGGGCACCGCGTCGGCCCCGGTGTGCTCGGCGAGCGGCGGGACCTCCTTCCAGTGTCCCAGGCGCGGGTGCCGGATGAGCGTCCCGCCCGCGAGGAGCATGCTGCCGAAGAAGTCGAGGATGCCCTTCGCCTCGTTCTTGACGTCGATCGTCCCGCGCCCGACCTGCTCGATCGCGCTCGGCGGCTTCCGCCGCTTCTTCTTCGTGACGCCGTCGTGGCCGGCGTAGAGGTCGATGATCGTCTCGACGTTCTTGTTCGCGCCGCTGAACTCGGCCTTGACGCCCTTGGCCGACAGCTCGCTGCGGAGCTCGACGAGCAGCGCCATCACCCCGCCCTCGACCGCGTGCACCTTCGCCATGTCCAGCGTGAGGGAGCCCGAGGCCTGCTCGGTCACCTTGCGGACCTCGCGCCAGATCGCCGAGGCATCGTGCATGCGGAGGTCGCCGCCGAAGCGCAGCGTGCTGCCCTCCTTCTCGATGCTGTACGGCTCAGGGACGAGAGAATTTTCGGCCACGGCTCACAAGCACGTCCTGGGCCGTGCCCAATAGCTGAGATGCCGGGCGCGCTCCGCGCCGCACGAAGTCACGGCGAAAGAGCGATTTCCGGCGTTTGCCGCGGCCCGACGCGTCACGTCGGAGCACGTTGCGAGACAATCCGCCCCACGAGGGGCAGGCGTATCCATCGACGTTCCTCAGGTGTCGGCCGGCGCGGTGCCCGGAGCCGGGAGGACGCCCGAGCGGACGTCGCGCTCGTAGATGCGGAATGCTGCCACGAAGACGCTCATGACGATGGGGGCCACGATGAGCCCGGCAAGCCCGAAGACCTCGATGCCGCCGAGCAGCGCGATGAGCGTGAGGAGCGGGTGGCCGTGGTTCCGGGCGCCCACGATGCGCGGACGGATCACGTAGTCGGCGAGCGACGTGACCACGAAGATCCCCCAGAGCGCGAGGAGCAGCGCCTTCACGGGGTGGCCCTCCATCACGAGGTACCCGGAGAGGGGCACCCACACGAGCAAGGTCCCCACGACCGGGAGGAAGGAGGCGAGCGCGGTGGCCACCGCCCACGTGACGGGCTGAGGGACGCCGAGCGCCGCGTAGCCGACGCCGCCGAGGAGCCCCTGGATGACCGCCGTGGCGAGCGTACCGAGAAAGGCGTCGCGCCCGACCTCGCGGGCCTCGTGGATGAGGGCGCGCGTGTGACGAGGCTCGAGCGGCGCGATGCGCTCGACGCGGCGGGCGAGGCGCGGCCCCTCGAGGAGCACGTAGTACATGGTCATCAGGGCGACGACGAGGCCGAGGATGGCGTAGCTCGTCGTGCGCACGACGAGGGCGGCGAGCGTCGCCATGTACGTCGCGGCGGCCTCGAACTGATGCTGGATCCAGCCGTACGCGCGCTCGGTGTCGACCCCTGATTCCTCGAGGAAGCGGGCGCCTCGTTCCCCCACGAGGCCGGCCAGCGAGCCGGACCTGCCGTGCTGATCGAGATGGGTGACGACCTTCAGCATCTCGTTCGAAAGCGTGAGGACGACGACCGCGCAGGTCACGGCGAAGAGAAAGCCCACCGCGAGGGTCACGAGCCCGGCCGCCCACGTGGCGCGGCCGTCCCCGAGGCGCGCGCGCAGCGCCTGGTACGGGCGCTGCGCCGACACCGCCATCACGAGGCCGAGCAGGATCGCGACCCACAGCGGGTGGGCCACCCACGCGACCATCGCGAACGAGACGACGACCACCGCGATGAGGGCCCAGCGGCGGGTGCGAGGGACGTACGGCGCGCCAACCGTGGACGCCGGCCCGACCGACGCCGGGCCGACCGACGCGGGGCCCACGCCCGAGGAGCTGATACGGCTCGGTGCGTTCGGTGCGGCAAGGCGCAGCTCCGACACACTCGCCTCCGGTTCGGTCGGGCGGACCACGCCCGGATGCAAGCAGATGCCGTGCCTGCTCGAGCTGCGTCACCGTCGGTCCGCGCGGGGCGCCTGCTGACGCGGGCGGCATGACGCGCGAGCCCGTCACCAGCGGTCGCCGGTTCGTCGCTCCCTCGCGCGCGTTCGTGACGCCGCCGGATCGCTTCGTCCGTTCCGCCTTGCCTTGCCCGCGCGAAGCGGCGGACCATGGGCGCGCTCGCGCACCTTCGCCCTGGCTTCGAACGCGCGTGCGGAGGTTGCTTGACGAGGTCCTGGTTCCGCGGCCCGAGACTGCGTGTCGTTGCGGCCGTTGCGGGCGTCGTCGCGGGCGCGCTCGCGATGCCCGCGGCCGCCCGTGCGCAGGAGTCCTTCAAGATGGAGGACGCCATCCGCCTCGCGCTCGCCACCAACGAACGGGCCCAGAAGACCGGCTACCGCGTCGAGACCGCCGAGGGGCAGCTCGATCGCGCGCGGACCGCCTTCTACCCGTCGCTCACCGCCTCCGGCTCCGGGGTGTGGCGGTCCACCGAGGACGGCAGCGGCCGCAACATCACCGAGAGCGGGGCCCTCACGCTGAGCCAGCCGATCCTCACGCCCAGCGCGTTCCCTCAGTACTCGCAGTCGCGCCACCAGCTCGAGTCGGAGAAGTGGGGGGCGGCTCAGGATCGCAGGGTGCTGGCGTTCGACACGGCGCGCGCCTTCCTCACCGTCCTCACCGCGGAGCGCGTGCTCGAGGCGGCGGGCAAGCGGCTCGATCGCGCGCAGGCGAACATCGCGAACGCCAAGGCTCGCGCCGAGGCGGGGCTCAACTCGACGAACGACGTGACCCGCGCGCAGGTGGAGCTCGGCTCCTCGCTGCGGGAGGTCGCGCAGGGGCAGGGATCGGTCGCCCGCGCCCACACGAACCTCTCGTTCCTGGTCGGCAAGCGCATCGACCAGCCGCTCGCCGCGCCCGACCGCACCACGCAGAGCGCCCAGCGGTTCGACGCCATGGCCGACGCCCAGGTGAAGGCAGCCGTCGAGCGGCGGCCCGACGTGAAGAGCGCCGCCGAGCGCACCGAGGCGCTCCGCATGAGCGCGAAGGAGCCGCTCTACCGGCTCATCCCGACCCTCCAGGCGCAGGGCCAGATGCGCTTCGTACCCGACGCGGCGGCGAACCAGAAGGCCGTCGACGAGACGGTCACCCTGAACCTCTCGTGGAACATCTTCGACCAGGGCGCGCGTTACGCCGACCGTCGCACGCGCCTCGCGCAGGCCGAGAGCCAGGCCCTCGACGAGAAGCTGCTCCGTCGCTCCGTGGCGAACGACGTCGAGCTCGCGGCGATCGCCCTCCGCGCGGCGCGCGAGTCGCTCACCATCGCCGACGGGCAGGTGCAGCAGACCGTGAAGCTCACCGAGGAAACGGACATCCTCTACAAGCAGGGCCTCGCCAGCGCGCTCGAGGTGACGGACGCGATCTCGAAGCGGTTCGACGCCGAGGTCAGCCAGGCGAGCGCGCGGCTCAGCATGGAACAGGCGTATCTCGAGCTCCGTTACGCGCTGGGCCTCGGCCCCATCGACGAGGATCTTCCGAAATGAGACGTCTCGCACTCCTCTTCGTGGTCGTCCCCTTCCTTCCGCTCCTCGCGGTCGCCTGCAAGAAGGACGAGGCGACCGCCGAGTCGGCCGGCGCCAAGAAAGGCCGCATGCCGGGCGGCGAGGGCGGCATCGCGTTCGCCGCCGACCTCTGGCAGGTCGAGAAGAAGAAGATCGATTACGTGGTGACCGCGCCCGGCACGATCGAGGCCTTCGAGCGGGTCCAGGTCACGGCGCGCGTCGCGGGAGCGGTCGACAAGGTATCGCTCCACGAAGGCCAGCAGGTGAAGAAGGGCGACGTGCTGGTCAACATCGATGGCGAACGGTTCCGCCTCGCCGTGAACAGCGCGAAGGCGCAGCTCGACAAGGCCCAGGCGGCGCAGAAGGACGTCGAGGCCCAGGTCGCCCGTCGCGAGGGCGCGAGCGAGAAGAACCCCGGCCTCATCCCCGGCGAGGAGCTCGAGACGTTCCGCACCAAGGTGCTCACCGCGAAGGCCGACACCTCGGTGGCCCAGGAAGCGATGAAGGTGGCGGAGCTGAACCTCCGCGACTCCCAGGTGCGGGCGCCGATCGACGGCATCATCCAGACGCGCACCGTCGAGACCGGTCAGTACGTCCAGACGGGGTACGTCATGGCGACGCTCCTCCAGTCCGACCCGATGCTCCTGCGGTTCCAGGTCGAGCCCGCGGAGGCGCCGCGTCTCAAGCAGGACATGAACGTCGCCTTCACGATGCGCGAGACGCAGCGGCAGTTCAGCGCGAAGATCAAGCTCGTGGCCGGCTCTGCGGACACGGCGACCCACATGGTCGGCGTGACGGCGCAGGTCGACGCCACCGAGAACCACACCTACTGGCTGCGCCCCGGCTCCTTCTGCGACGTCGCCATCGACGTCGGCGCCACGCGCGACGCAGCAGTGATCCCGCGCACCGCGACCCGCGCCACCGACCACGGGTACGTGGCGTTCATCGCCGACGGGGACACCGCGAAGGAGGTCGTCCTCACCCTCGGCATGAACACGAAGGATGGAATGGTCGAGGTGCGCAGCGGCCTCGCGGGCGGAGAATGGCTCGTCGTCCAGGGCGCCGAGGCGCTCACGAGCGGCGCGAAGATCCGGGGCACGCGTCTCACCACGCTCGACGCGTCCGCGCCGCGGCCCGAAGAGCAGGAGGCAGGCGTCCGCGGCGGCGGCGGCAAGGGCGGGCCCAGCACGGATGCCGACGGCGGAGGACGCCGCGGCCGCGACGCCGGACCGCCCGCGAGCGCAGCGCCATGAAGCGAGCGGAGCGTACGAAGTGAACATCACCGACGTATCGATCAGGAATCCCGTCTTCGCGTGGATGATGATGGCCTCCACGATGCTCTTCGGCATCGTGGCGATCAGCCGGATCGGCATCTCGCAGTATCCCGACGTCGATTATCCCAATATCTCGGTATCGCTCAGCTGGCCGGGCGCCTCGCCGGCGGCGGTGGAGCGCGAGATCATCGAGCCCGTCGAGCAGGCGATCGCCCAGGTCGAGGGCGTGAAGTCGATGTCGTCGAAGTCGAGCGCCGGCAACGGCCGCATCACGGTCGTCTTCGACATGTCACGCGACGTCGACCTCGCGCTGCAGGACGTGCAGGCACGCGTCGGGTCGGCCACGCGGTCGCTTCCCAAGGACGTGCCGGCAGCGTCGGTATCGAAGTCGAATCCCGACGATCAGGCGATCATCACGGTCGGCGTCACGGGGCCGTTCTCCCAGCAGGTGCTCGCCGACGTGGCCCGCTACCAGGTCCAGGAGAAGCTCCAGACGGTCCCGGGTGTCGGCCAGATCTCCCTGACCGGCTACGTCGACCGGAACATACGGATATGGCTCGACGCGAGCCGGCTCGCCGAGAAGGGCGTCGTCGCCAACGACGTCATCAACGCCATCCGGACCGAGCACGTGGAGGTGCCGGGCGGCGCGCTCGAGACCGGAGGCCGGTCGCTCAACGTGCGCCTCCTCGGCGAGGCCGTGGACCTCGCCCAGTTCCGCAAGCTCGTCGTCCGGCGGTCCAAGGCGACCACCACGGGAGCGACCGGCGCTTCCGGGTCGGGCACGGCATCGGCCGCGGCGCTCGCCGCCGGCGGACAGTCGGTCGTCTATCTCGAGGACGTGGCGGACGTGGAGGACGGCTTCGCCGACAGCTCCTCGCTCGCGCGACTGGACGGCGTCCCGCTCCAGGCGATGGGGGTGCTCAAGCAGCGCGGCACGAACGCCGTCGCGGTCGCGGCCGGCGTGCGGGAGCGCGTCGCCGACATCCAGCGGACGCTGCCCGAGGGCATGAAGGTCCAGGTCCTCTTCGACCAGACCACGTTCATCGAGGAGTCGGTCCACGAGCTGGAGCTCGAGCTCGGGATGGCGGTCGTCCTCACCGCGCTCGTGTGCTGGCTCTTCCTCGGATCCCTGTCCAGCACGCTCAACGTGGTGCTCGCGATCCCGATGTCGCTCCTCGGGACGGTGGCCGTCGTCTACTTCGTCGGCTTCACGCTCAACACGTTCACGCTGCTCGGGCTGTCGCTGGCAGTCGGTCTCGTCGTCGACGACGCCGTCATGGTGATGGAGAACATCTACCGGCACGCGGAGATGGGAAAGAGCCGCGCGCGGGCGGCCTCGGAAGGCACGAAGGAGATCACGTTCGCCGCGCTCGCCGCGACGCTGGCGGTCATCGCGATCTTCCTGCCCGTCATCTTCATGCAGGGGGTCATCGGGAAGTTCTTCTTCCAGTTCGGCGTGACCCTCTCCGTGGCCGTCCTGCTCTCGTACTTCGAGGCGATCACGCTCGCGCCCGCGCGCTGCGCGCAGATCCTGAAGGCGTCGCGTGCCGATCGCGGGCGGCTCGGCCAGGCGGCCGATCGCGGCTTCGCGTGGCTCGAGCGCACGTACGCGCGGCTCCTGCTGCGGGCGCTCGGTCATCCCGTGAAGGTGCTCCTCGGGGCCGTGCTCTTCCTCGGGGCGACGCTCCTGCTGGTGCGGTTCATCCCGACGGAGTTCATCCCGACGCAGGACCAGAGCCGCCTCAACGTGCGCCTCCAGACGGAGGCCGGCACGACGCCCGCTGCGGCGCAGCCGCTCCTCGCGCGCGCCGAGGAGAAGCTGAGGAAGCATGCCGAGATCTCGAGCATGCTCACGACGCTGCAAGGCTCGTCGGGACAGATCTCGCTCACGCTCGTGCCGCCGCGCGAGCGGAAGATGAACGCGACGCAGCTCTCCGCCACCCTGCGCAAGGAGCTCCAGTCGATCGGCGGCCTCCGCGCCTCGATCCAGGACCCCTCGCAGCAGGGATTCGGGTCGACGAAATCCTCGCCCGTCGACTTCACGGTCCGCGGCTCGAGCTGGGACGAGCTCGTCGACAGCGCCGAGAAGATCCGCCGTGACCTCGAGGCGAGCGGCATGGTGACGGACGTGACGTCCGACTACGCGCTCGGTGGCAACGAGCTCCAGATCGTGCCGGACCGCCGCCGCGCCACCGAGGCCGGCGTGAGCGTCTCCGATCTCGGCACGACGGTGAGCGCGCTCGTCGGCGGCAACATCGTCGGCAAGTTCTCGACGGGCGGCCGCCGCATCGACATCCGCATGCGACTGCTCGCCAACCAGCGAACGAGGCCGGAGGACGTCAGCAACATCATGATCCGCGGGCAGAGCGGCGATCTCATCCCGATGTCGATGGTGGTCTCGCAGAGCGAGGAGCCCGTGCTGCAGACGATCAGCCGCCTCGACCGCGAGCGCGCCATCTCGATCACCGCCAACGTCGCGGCCGGGCACTCGCAGGCCGAGGCGATGGCCAAGGTCTACGAGCTCGGGAAGGAGATGCCGCTCGGCACGCGCATCGTCGCGGGCGGGCAGGCCTCGCAGCTCGAGGAGACGACGAGCGGCCTCGCGTTCGCAATGCTCATCGGCATCGCCGTCGCGTACATGGTCCTGGCGAGCCAGTTCAACTCGTTCCTGCACCCGGTGACGGTGCTCACGATCTTGCCACTCGCCCTCTCCGGCGCCGTGCTCGGCCTCGTCGGGTCGGGAAAGTCGCTGAACCTGTTCAGCATGATCGGGCTCCTGCTGCTGATGGGGATCGTGAAGAAGAACTCGATCCTGCTGGTCGAGTACGCGAACCACATCCGCGAGGAGGAGAAGACCGACGCGCTCACCGCGGCCTCGAAGGCGGGCCCGCTCCGCCTGCGTCCGATCCTGATGACGACCATCGCCACCATGATGGCCGCCGTGCCGCCGGTGCTCGGCCTCGGACCCGGCACCGAAACGCGCGCGCCGATGGCCGCGGCGGTGCTCGGCGGGCTCGCGGTCTCGACGGTGCTCAGCCTCGTCGTGGTGCCCGCGTTCTACGTGGTGTCGGACCGGCTCCGCAGCAAGGTGTTCAAGAACAAGCCGGAGGAGCCGGACCTGCTCGGTCCGCTCGACCACACCGCGAAGATGGCAGTCGTGGAGCCGCCCGCGGAGTGACCTCGCCGCTCGTGAGGGCCGCTACTCGGTGGCCCAGCGGTAGCGGAAGCCGAGCTCCGTGAAGTCGCCGCCGATCAGCCCGAGATGGTCGGGGCTGATGATGGTGGGGACGAAGCTGCCGCGGACCTCGACGCGGCGGCTGAGCACGATGCGTACGATCGGGCCCAGCCGGAACGTCTTCGAGTCGTCGCGGTTCGGCACGTCGAGCGCGTCTGCAACGAGGCCGACGCTGTGCTGCCGGAAGCTGCCGAAACGGTAGAGATAGCCGAGCCGCGCGCGCCACACGAGCGGCGGCTTGACGATGGTGCGCAGCGTCTCCTCGAACACCAGCTGCCCGTCGGGAACGCCCGTCAGGTACGAGAGGCTGCCGAGGGCGATGATGTCGCCCGGTCCCACCGGCAGCGAGCCCTCGATCTCCGCCTCGAGCGTCAACACCTTGGAGCGAGCGCCGGCCGTGGAGTCGAGATCGAGCCGGTTGTACGTGTGTTGCTCGTTCAAGAAATTCCGGTTGAACGAGAAGAAGTACCGAGGACCGAAGCGGAGGTCGAGACGCGGCAGGGCGATCCGGAGACCGCCGTACGCGCCGAGCCCGGTGCCCGCGATGATCGGGTTCGCGTCGATCCCGATCCACGTGCCGAAGGGCTTTCCGTAGCCGAGCGAGGCGCGCGGCCGGATGTACGTCCAGCCCACGTCGAGGGTGGTCGCGAGGAAGCCCCGGACCTTGCCCTCCTTCCACGAGCGGCTCATCCGCGTGTCGATGAGCGTGTCGGGCGGGAGCACGACGCCGGGCTTGTTCGGATCCGGCACGCCGCGTGGGCCGGGAGGCGCGGGGCCCTCGGGCGCGGTCGGCGGGTCCGGCTCGTCGGGCGGCAGCGGAGCGTCGGAGCCGCCCGGGCCGCTCGAGTTGGCGCCCTGGGCACGCGCGGCAGGAGCGCTCGACACGACGAGCGCGCCCGTTGCGATCGCCAGGAGCGCCTGCAGCAGCGAGGTCCGCCGCATCAGAAGGTGCCCCCGACGCCGACGCCGGCACCGACGGGCATGATGCGCATGTCGACCCCCGCCGCCCGTTCCTTGGGCGCGAGATTCACGCGGCGGTAGTGGAGGAGCGGTATGCCGACGCCCACGAGCGTCCCGACCACTGCGCCGACGCCGACGTCGGTGATGTAGTGCATGTCACCGGCGACGCGCAGCATGGCGGTCGCCGCGGCGCCGCCGAAGGCGACCACGCACGCGATCTCGTCGCCTGCACCGCGATACAGATCGAGCTTCTCGTGGTGCGTGCAGATGAGGCCGGCGCTCATGAACGTGAACGCGCTGTGCCCGCTGAAGAAGCTGCGGTAGCGAACGTTGCCCTCGCAGTCGTTCGTGTTGTTCGGCGTGATGCCGCCGCACGTCTGCCCGTAGGGACGTTCGCGGCTGACGAGCGTGTTGGTCACGCCCTGGAGGGCGGTGACGACCGCGAGCGCCTCGCCGTCGATGAGCGCCATCTGCGCGGCCGTGTCGGGGCTACCGCGGTACCACCACGCGGTGACGAGCGCGTCGACGAAGAATGGCCAGGTCGCTTCGAGCGACAGGAGGACGTCGCTGGCGTCGCGCGCGACGTAGCGGCCCTCGCTCGAGCCGAGCCGGAAGGTGTTGCGGACGCTGTCGTCGATGCCGAGCGTCGCGACCACGTGCTTCCGCTGCGGCGGCGCGATCGCGGCGCCGAGGGCGATGACCGCGCCCGCGCCGGTGATGATCCAGTCGGCGAGCTTGAACCGTGCCCACTCCGGATCCCAGACGAGGCGCCTCATGGGGCGCTTGTCGAGCGGCGGATACATGACGTCGCCCGGGAGCACGTCGACCGGGTTCTTCTGGAGGCTCGGCATCGGCGCGAACGACGGAGCGGACGGGCCGCCCACCGCGGCCGGGGCCTCGCCGGTCGTCGGATCGGATCCCTGGGAGGGGACGGGGTGCGATTCGGTCGCCGCCGGCGGCCCCTCGGGCGGCGCATCGGGGGGAGCCGCGTGGGCGCCGCGCGCGAGCGCCATCGTCGCGAGCACGCCGAGGACGGCGAGGGGCGTTCGGAGGAAACGAGCCATCGGTCGGGGCCGGACTATACGCGAGGTGGCAGCGCCCACGGCGGCGGAGATCGCGCCGCCGTTAACCCGCCGTGCAGGCTGCACTGCCGCAGTGCGCGCCGCCCCTGCCCTCGGCAGGCGCGCACGCGCGCACGCGCACAGACGCACAGACGCACAGACGCCGACACCTGGGCGTGCCGAACGCGCCGCCGCGTGCAGATCTGAACGATCCGTCACCGCGAAAATGCACGGAATTACCGGTAGAAAAAGCGTCTCGTCGGAGGTGCGGTCCGTTGACCGGGAAAGGGCGCGGTGAGATCCTGCGTGCTGAATCCCTTGCCTTCCATGCCGCCGGAAGACCTGCTGCCCGTCCTCGTCGCAGACCTTGCGGACGACGAGGCTCACGAGATCCTCGAAGCGGCAGCCTTCGCGGGGAGCCGGATCGTGGTGCCGCTCGACACGGCGCCCGTCAACGCGTCGCAGCACGTGCTCGAGGTGCACCTGCCGACGATGGCCGAGCCCCTCTACTACCTGGCCTGGCCCCTCGGCCCGCCGACCGAAGAGGGATTTCCACTACGGATCTCCCCCATGCCGGACGCGGCGCCGAGCGCGACGGCGGCCGCGGCGCCCGCCTCGGCGGTCATGCGCAGTCGGCGCGCGACGACGAGCGTGGCGCTCAGCGCGTCGCACACCGCCGACCTCTCGCACGTCGGCCCGCTGCCCACGGGCCCCGACGACGGTCTCCTCGGACGCGCGCTCGCCGGCGGCAAGTTGCTCATCGAGAGCCTCATCGGCCGAGGCGGCGTGGGCGCGGTGTACAAGGCGCGTCACCGCGAGCTCCGCATGCCGGTCGCGGTGAAGGTGCTCCACGAGTCCTTCCAGCACGACATCGACTTCTGTCGCCGGTTCTACGCGGAGGCGCTCGCGGCGAGCCGTCTCGATCATCCGAACATCACGCGCGTCATCGACTTCGGCCAGGAGCCGGACGGCCTCCTCTACCTCGCGATGGAGTTCCTCGCGGGGGTCGAGCTCCGGGCGGTCATGGACGCGAGCCGTACCCTCCCCGCCCAGCGCATCGCCGAGCTGATGATGCAGACCTGCGCGGGCCTCTCCCATGCGCATGCGCGCGACATCGTCCATCGCGACATCAAGCCGGAGAACCTCGTGCTGGTCCCCGCGTCCGACGACGACGGGCAGCCCATCGAGCTCGTGAAGGTGTGTGACTTCGGCATCGCCCAGCACCGCGCGCTGCCGAGCACCGAGGAAGAGGGCGTCATCGCCGGCACGCCCGAGTACATGTCGCCCGAGCAGTGCCGCGGCGACTCGCTCGACGCGCGGAGCGACGTGTACGCATGCGGCGTCGTGCTCTACGAGCTCGCGACGGGACAGGTCCCCTTCACCGCCGAGCGTCCGCAGAGCATCCTCAACAAGCACCAGTTCACGGCGCCGGTCGCGCCGTCGCTGCTGCGCTCGGACGTCGACCCGCGCCTCGAACGGATCATCCTGCGGGCCCTCGAGAAGGAGCCCGAAGATCGCCCGCAGAGCATGCGCGAGCTGCGCGCCGAGCTCCGCGAGCTGCTCGCGCCCGCCGCCGAAGCGTCGCCGAGGCCGCCGCCGTCGCAGCGCAACCCGCCGCCCTCGACGCCCGATCTCGGCACGCCGCGGCCGGCCCGTCCTGCGCAGTCCGCGCCTGCGAGCCCGCCGCCGCTGCCGGAGCGCGCGAAGGCCGCACCTGCGCCGTCGGCACCGGCGTGGCTCGAGCGCGGGCCGGTGTACGCGCCCGGCGGCTACTCGGCGCCCGAGCCGAACGTCCCGGCCCAGCCGCCCGCCAGTGCCGCGGTCGGGATGGACGAGGTCGCGGGGGCGCTCGTCGCCAACCCGTCGGCGTGGCTGCGCGGTTTCTCGCACACCACGGAGCCGCGCGCGTTCGCCCAGCTCGCACAGAAGCTCGAGCCGGCCCTCCGGACGCTCGCTCACGCCGGCGAGATGAAGGCGCTCTGGGCGGTGTCGAGCACGTTGAACGGCATCTCGATGGAGGGCACGCAGGCGAGCGGATCACGCGCGCGAGCCGCCGGCGCTCTGCTGCGCGTCTTCGCCGACCCCGCGATCCTGTCGCTCGTCGCCGAGCACCTGCTCACCGGCAACGACGAGACGCGCGATCACGCGAGGCGGATCCTCGTGCATGCCGGAGTCGCCGGCGCGTACGGCCTCTACGGCGCGCGCGTGAAGCTCGCGAGCACCCAGGCGATCCGCGGCCCCTTCATCACCGTCCTCAAGGACTTCGGACCGAAGGCGTGGCCGGTCGTGCGCGCGGCTCTCGAGAAGATCGCCGCCAGCGAGGGCTCGCTGAACGCCCCGACCCTCGAGCTCGCGGAGGACCTGCTGCTGTCCGTGCCGTTCGTGGGCGACGAGTCGGCGGGGCACCTCGTCGTCAAGTACCTGCGGGTGAACGTGTCCGGCGTGTGCCGCGCCGCGACGGCCGCCATCGTGAAGCTGTGGGCGGACCGCGCGAAGCCGCTGCTCGTCGGCATGCTCCAGAGCAAGGACGACGTCGTGCGCATCGCTGGCATCGCGGGCCTCCGCCAGCTCGGCGGGATCGACGAGCACGTGGTCCCGCGCCTCCACGCGATCCTGACGAAGCGTCTGCCGGCCGGCGAGGAGCTCCGCGCCGCCGCAGCGCTGTCGCTCTCGCATGCCGTGCCGAGCGCAGTACCGCCCGCCGTCTCGCTCCTCGCGCAGCTCCTCACGCCCCTCCGCGACAATCCAGAGGTCCGGACGGGGGCCGCCGCCGGTCAGCTCACGCGCGAGGACGCGGTCGTGATCGCCATCGCGCGCTCGCTCCTCACGATCGGCGGCAAGGGTTACCGAGGCCTCGTCGCCGAGCGTGCCGAGCGAAGCCCGGAGCCGCTGCGCACCCAGCTGAAGAAGCAGCTCGCGAGCTGACCTCGTCCGGCGCCTCGACGGCCTCTGGTGCGGGCGCCCCTGGCTCCGGTCAGAGGCGACGATGGAAGAGGCGCCGGTGGAGCGGATCCGGAAAGAGCGCGAGCCCACCCGGGAACGCGCTGAAGGCGGCGCGAACCGGCAGCGCGGTGCTCGGACAGACCGCGGTCTCCACGAGCGAGCTCCCGTCGATCCGGTAGAGCACGCCCGCGGACGTCGGCGGCGCCAAGGCCCCCGTGTTGCCGTAGGTCTCGATGGTCGATAGCGAGAAGTCGTCGACGACCAAGGTGGACTGTCCGGCGCGGCCGGTCAGGCGCGTGCTCGGGACCTCTCCCTCGCCGCCCGCGTCGGCGCCCGCGGCGCTCTCGTAGGCGTTCAGCTCCACGAGATCGTAGGTGCCCGTCTCGACCGTGCCGCCGGCCGCGGCCGGCGCCTCGCCGGGGAGGAGGCGCTCGGGTACCTCCCCCTCGACGAGGGAGAGGCCCTCGCAGAGATCGGGACGAGGCTTGATGCTCGCCGCGTCGACGCCGCCCTCACCGGCGTCCGCCGTCGCGCCGCCCGAGGACGAGCTGCTGGAGGTCGACACGGCCGGGTTGTCATCGCCGCCGCTGCAGGCGGCGACCGCGACGGTGACGAGGAGCAGCGCGGCCCCGACGGAAGCGCGCATCTTCATTCGGCGGGCACGCAGTCGTAGAGCTGGCGCCAGGAGTACAGCACCGGCGGGATGATCGCGGTCGGGTTGAGCTTCATGTAGATGCGCAGCCACTCCTTCGAGGGAGTGCCGGTGTCCGCCTTGAGCTGGGCGTCGACGGTGACCGGCGTCGCAGGGCATCCGGAGCAGTCCCACGTCGGCGCGAGGACGGTGGCGTTCGCGGTGCCGACCGCGGCGGTGGTCGGAGCACCGGCGGGCGGCGCGGCGGGCAGGGCGGCGAGCGTGTCCGCCGTCGCGGCGCGGAACTCGATGCTCGTGGACGGCGGGATGAGCGCCTCCCAGTAGAACGGCGCCCACTTCACGCGCTCGCCGACGCCGCAGATCGCCTGGTAGGTGCGCTCGAAGGTGATCGACTGGAGCGGCGGAGGAGGAGGAGGAGGCGCGGGCGCCGTGCCACCGCCGATGGCGCACGCGGTGAGCTGGAAGAGCTGGAACTCGAGGGCCTTCTCCTCGGGCGAGAGCGGGAGCGAGAAGTTGCAGCTGCCCGGGAAGGTGCCGGTGGTGCCGCGCGCGGGGTTCACGTGCATGCCGTTGTAGACGACGCGGCCGGTACCGCCGCCGCCGCACGTCCCGCCCGGGAAGGGCGTCTCGAAGGAGAAGCTCAGCGCGTAGTTCGACGCGTTCGAGGGGTTACCGGGCGGCGCGCCGGGCCCCCAGTCGTTCGACATCCGGCCCTTGATCCACGGGTACACGCCGGGCACGAGGGCGCGTGCGTTCGCGCGTGCCTCGTCGACGCGGATCCATCCCGGCCCGTAGTCCGTCGACCCGAGCACGCCCGGATCGGCGAGCCAGTTGCGGAGGAGGGCCTCGGGCGGCGTGGCGGTGTCGATGCGGCCACGACCGGCCAGTGAAGGATAGCCGGGCGTTCCGAGCGTCTCGTTCCAGGTCGCGACGGGCGTGAACTCGCCGCCGTTGAGGAGGTAGTCGCCCGCCCAGTGATCCGCGAAGACGCGGCCGCCGGAATCCACGTAGCTGCGCACCGCCGCGCGATTCGCGTTGGTCGGCGTCGGGTTGTTCGTCTCCGAGGGGCAGTCCATGATGACGGCGGTGTAGCGGTCGAGGACCGCCGAGCTCCAGAGCGTCGAGGACGCGGGAGCGGCGGGCGAGGTGTTCATCCCGTTGTAGCGGAAGATCTGCACGCGCTTCGTGTCCGTGCTGCCGGTCGCGGGACCGATCTCCGCCGGGTCGATGCCGATCTTGCGCGTCAGGCAGGCGAGCGACTCGAGCTGCCCCGTGACGACCGCGATCTTGGGGAGAGTGCCCTCGGCCTTGTTGCGCGGCATCCGGAAGGTGCCCGCGGGGAACGTGTTGTTCTGGCACGCGTTGACGTTGACGTTGACCTGGCGGCGCCAGCGCCCGCTCTGCACGACGATGGGCACGTTCGTGCCCGGCGACACGTTGGTGAGCGTGAACGAGCCGCTCGAGTCGGTGACGGCGAGCGTCTGGAAAGGGCTCCGAAGCGAGTCGCACGAGTCACACGTCTTGGTGTCGGGGAACACCTTGAGCGTGCTCGCCGGCTGGAAGACGTCGACCCCGGGGAGGGGCAGGTTGTTGATGGTGGTGCTCGGCGTTCCGGCGCCGGTCGGATCGTAGACCTTGCCGGTGATCGTCGTGTTGCACGCGGTGCACGCGCCGCAGCCAGGGGTGCCGTCGTCCTGGTAGAACGCCGAGTTGTTGGCGCAGCGCCCCGGTGCCTCGTTGACCGTCTGCGAGCCCGTGGGGCCCGCGTTGATCGTGATGATCTTGGCGCCCGTCGAGTTGCCGATGGAGAACGTCGTGCACTGGCCCGGCGCGAGGTCGCCGCCGAGCGCGCGCGACGTCGTGGGCGCGCCGAGGCTCGTGCACGAATCGGGGGGCGTGCTGCCGCCGGTGATCCAGAAGTTGATGACCGATCCGCCGGGGACCGGCGTGTCGCCACGGTTGCACACCGGCACGGTACCCGGGTCGTTGCCATTGTCGCCGCACGGCGCCCCGACCGTGAGGTCGATGCCGCCCACCACCGCGGGATCCTTGTAGCCGGCGGCGCCGTTCCAGAGGCACTTGCTCGTGATCGCGTCGCAGTGGAAATCCTGCTGACACTGCGTGAGCGCCGCCGGCGTACCCGGCGTGCAGCTGCTGGCGACGAGGTTGTTCGCCGTGCCGCAGCTGCTCGTGCCGCCCGGGGTCGACGTGAAGCCGCCCGGCGCGCCGCCATCGCTCCCCGCGTCGGGGCTCGAGGGCGGGATGGTGAGACCGCCGTCGATCACCGTGAGGCCGCCGTCGATCACGAGGCCGACCGGGTCGTCGACGAACGCGTTGCAGTACGGGTCGCACGGGTCGGCGGGGCCGCCGCCGGGCGCGCCACACTTCGCACTCCCGCCGAGCAGCGCGATGCCGAGCCCGCCGCCAGCCATGAAGGTCTTCACCTCGACGTCCGTCTCGCCGCGGCACGCCCCCCATGCGCCGCCGAGGCACTGCCGATGGCCCATCGCGCACTGCACGAAGCCGTCGGACGAGGTGTTCCGCACCTCGCCGCAGTCGACGACCATCCCGGGCTCGACGCAGTCGCAGCCCTCGTGCGGGGTCGCGCACCGGTCGGCAACGGGCACGTCGATGGGGTTTCCGTCCTGGGTCGCGCCCGGTCGCTCGGAAGCACATGCCGCGACCAGCGCGGCGGCAGCGCCCGCCGTCAGGAGGACCGAGAGAGCGCGGCGGAGCGGGGAGACGTGTGGCTTCACGGGGGGCCTTTCGGACGTGAAGGCGTGACCGGGGAGAGAGCTCGCCGGCGCGCCTACGCCGGGCACGAGCCCGGCAGATCCCTGGATGCACGTTCCGGTCCCGGACCACGCGTCGTGATCGCCCGGATCCGGGACGGGTAACTCCGCCGACCCAACGGCCAGAGGTCGCAAAAACTTCAGGGGGTCGGACTCTTTGCAGGCATCGCCCGTAGGGCGCCCGCCGGTGAGGTGCGAGCCTTCACGACCAGCGGCGCGGCGGGAAAGAGTACCCGAGCCTCCGTCCGCTTTCCGGTCCCGCTGCAGTGTGACATACACAACGGATGGCGAGAGACGCAGCGGCCGGCCGGATCCGTCGAGCACTGGCGGTGATCGTGCCCGTCTTCACCGCGCTCGTCATCGTCGCGGCATGCGGAAACGATCGCCCCGACCAGGCGGGCGGCGGAGGCGCGCTCGTCGTCCCTCAGGGCGATCGGTGCGCGACGCCGAACGAGGGCTGCGCGTGCGACGAGCCCGGCAAGATCGTCGACTGCGGGACGGTCGAGATGAAGTCGGGTGACTACGTCTCGTGCTCGATGGGCCATCGCACCTGCGTCGGCACGCAGTGGGGCGCCTGCCAGGGCACGAGCATCGTCCAGACGAAGGTGGCCGCGGGCGGCGCGAGCGCGCTCCACGGCCTCGGCCTGGGGTCGAGCACGCTGTGTCCGCCGCCGCCGAGCCCGCTGGCGAACCCGTGCGACCCGTACTGCAACAGCTTCGTCGACGACCCGATCGGGCTGAACATCGGCGACGGGGGGCTCGCGATCATCGACGGCGGCCTCACCATCACGCCTGCGCCCACGGTCGACGCGGGTGACGGCGGCATCGCGGGCGGCGGTCCGCCGATCTTCACGGGGACGGACGGCAAGAACTCCTGCGCGGGGTCCGCCGACGAGATCACGAACCCGTGCAACGCGACGAACGCGGCAAAGAACTGCCAGCAGGACTTCCACTGCGACCTCGCGATGGGTAGCCCGACGTACCAGACGTGCGTGTGGAACGAGCCGTCGTACTACTCGGACGCGACGTGCAATGGCGTCGACCTCACGATCGGCGCCGGCTGCGACCAGGGCCCCACCAGCTACGTGATCCCCGTCTGCAACCGCGGGACGAAGCCGCTCTCGGCGGGCGCGAACATCAAGATCGGCATCGTCGGCTCGGGCGGGTTCAGCACGTGGAATGCGGCGTGCGGCGGCGGCGTCGCGACGAGCTGCAGCTTCACGCTCACCTCGCCGCTCGGCCCCGGGCAGTGCGTGACGACGAGCTCGTGCCCTGGCGGCACCGGTCAGCGGTGGGCGATCGTCAACGCCGACAACTCCATTGCCGAGTGCGGAGCGCCTGGCGCCGGTTGCAACAACAACGCGGCCCAGATCAAGGACGTCGGCTCGGGCTGCGTGACGTGCGCGTGCAACTCGGGCACCGCGGAGCTCACCGGCATCATCCTC
This sequence comes from Labilithrix sp., assembly GCA_028287035.1. Next base: position 30,766 of record JAQBQL010000184.1, read on the forward strand.
GATCCGGCGAAGCTCCGTCCCGTCTACGGCGCGACGCTCTACGTGCCGTCCTCCGCGGTGACGGCGTTCGCGCCGAACGTCGGCTGTGACACGTGCGCGAACGTCTACAGCGGCCTGCCCGCGCTCGCCTCCACGACCACCGACGTCGACGGCCGCTTCCGCCTGCAGGGCGTGCCCGCCGGCAAGACGTTCCCGGTCGTCCTCCAGCTCGGCAGGTTCCGCCGGCAGCTCACGGTCGGGCCGATCGCGGCGTGTGGAAGCGCCGTGCTCGGCGCCGCGCAGAGCCACCTTCCCGCGACCCACACCAAGGCTGGCGACACCGCGGCCGACAGCGCGAACCCGGATCTCCCCAAGATCGCGATCATCACCGGCAACGGCGACGCCACCGAGTGCCTGCTCGCGCGCATGGGCTTCGCGACCAGCGAGTTCACGGACCCGGCCGGCAGCGGCCAGTTCCACATGTACAAGTACACGAAGACGAACGGGCTCACCGGGACCACCGGCACGTTCTCCGGGCGAGGGTCGACGGTCACGAACAGCGGCGCCGCCGACGCGCTGCTCGGCTCCGCGGCGGCGCTCGCGCAGTACAACGCCCTCCTCATGCCGTGCGCCAACGGGAACACCAACCCGACCGCGGGGCAGCAGGCCAATCTCTCGACCTGGCTCGACGGCGGCGGACGCTTCTTCGCGAGCCATCACGCGGTCGAGGACTTCGTCAGGTACCCGGCGGGTAACCCGAACACGAACGCTGCGAACTGGGCGATGAGCGGCCCGTGGGCCAGCTCGAACCCCGACCAGAGCGACCGCGCCCCCACCTACCCGCTCACCGACAACATCAACACGTCCATCCCGTACGGCGTGGGCCTCGCGCGCTGGTTGCAGATCGCGTGGCCCGCCCCGGGCGGCCCCGGCGGGACGACCCCGGCGTACGGCAAGATCGCCCTCCCCGACTACCGCCACGACGTCAGCGGCGTGCCGGCGACCTCGACGAGCTGGTTCTCCGGGCAGACCTCGTACACGGGGGCCGGCGCAGGAACGCAGCACAACATGATCTCGTTCGACACGCCGGTCTCCGCGCCGGCCGCGAACCGCTGTGGGCGCGCGGTGCTGCCGTTCATGCACGTGTCGTCGCTCTCCTCGAACACCTTCCCGGCGAACTGCGGCACGGTCCCGGCGGCGCTCACCGGGCAGGAGCTCACGTTCGAGTACATGATGTGGCAGTCGATGACGTGCATCTCGCCGTCGACGGTGCCGCCGACCGCTCCGCCGCCCACGCCGCCGGGGCCGCCGACGCCGCTCTCGCCCATCACGTTCACGCGCGACTACCAGGCGGTGTGTCCGGTCGGAACGCGCGTGAAGTGGCAGTTCTTCTACTGGCAGGACCTGCCGCTCGGCGGCACCATCGACTTCCGCGCGGCGACCGCCGACACCCAGGCGATGCTGCCGGGCGCTCCCGCCGCCGCGCCGGTGACCGTGCCGATCGGCACCGCGTCGGCCGCCGTGCTCCCGCCTTCGTGGGGGCAGGACGCGCAGACCGTGTCCGATCACCTGAAGCTCGAGGGCGCGACGGTGTCGAAGGACTGGCTCCGCGTGTTCATCACGTTCAACCCGCTCGGGCCGCTCGCGCCGGTGCTCTACGCCTGGCGTCAGACCTACGACTGCGTGCCCGCGGAATGAGAGCGCTCCCGCGGATCGCGCTCGGGGCCGCGCTGGCGTTCGGCTTCACGGCCGGCGCCCTCGCGTGCGGGAGCGACGACGGAAGGCCGTCCACGAGCACGGGCTCGTCCAGCTCCAGCGGCGGCGGTCCGGATGGTGGGGACGCCTCCCGTGACGCCGCCGACGTCGACGGCGAGGCCGGCGTGAGCTGCGCGTCGGTCATGCCCGGCAAGCCCAAGGTGCTCGCCGCCTACCTGCCGGGCGTGCCGCCGGACGACATCGGCGGCGCGGTCACCGACGGCACGTACGATCTCACCGGCCTCGAGGAGTACGTCGCGACGCCCGAGCAGGGCACGGCGGACGCCGGGCCGGCCGACGGCGAGGAGGACTCGGCGCAGGCCACGCTCATCATGAAGGCGGCCGCGCTCGAGCACGCGAAGGCGTCCACCACGAGGGGCGTGCTCACGCCACTCGCTTCCGCGCGGGCGACCTTCCATGTCGAGGGCGTGTCGCTCGTCACCGAGCGCGTGTGCCCCGACACCCTCGCGCAGTCGACGCCGTACACGATCGACGGAGCGACGTTGACGCTGCACGTCTCCCAGACGCGGCGCGAGATCTACACGCGCCGGCCGTGACCGAGGCGCGCGCTCAGCGCGGGACGGGAGGCTTCGCCGGGATCCGCAGCTCCGAGGTGACGTCCTCGTCGGAGCGGTCCGTCATGCCGTAGCTCGGCTTGACCGGACCGGCGTACCCCATGTCACCCGGGACGGCGACCTCCGGCCAGTCCGCGCCCACGCCAGTGCCGGGCGGAACCAGCGAGCCTTCCTGGATGGGCAGCGCGCTCGTGAGGCTCACGGGCTCTTCGTCGCCCTTCTCCTCGGCGGGAAAGTCGGCGAGCGCGACGCCCGGGACCTCGCTGCCGCGCACCGCACGAGCAGTGTCCTTCAAGAGCCCGAGCTTCTTCGCGAGCGCATCGACCGCGAAGAGCAGCGCCTCCTGCGACGTCTTCGCGAGGATGGTCTCCCAGCCGAGCGCCGCGACGATGCCCGCCGGCGACCCGTCGCCGCTCGCGTGCAGGTTGCGGAGCCACGCGATGATCTGCTCCTTGCTGAGCGTGTCGCTGATCGTGTCGGTGCCCTTCAGGCGCCCGCCGCGGCCCTCGAGGTTGTCGAGGAACCAGCGGTCGTCGAAGAGCCCGAGCTCCCGCGCCTTCGCGAGGGCCCTCTGCGCGGGCACGCCGGAGACCTTGCCCGAACGCCAGAACGCCCACCAGTCGTCGAGCGGTAGCCAGCCGGTGACGAGACCGGGCGTGACGCCGTCCTCGAAGGCCTGCGCATCGATGTCCCCGGCGAGGAGCGCGTCGTGGACGACGTCGCGCACGCGCGCATCGTCGTCGCGGAGGGCCGCCTTCGCGCCGCGGATGCCCCACCCCGCGATGACCGGGGCGCGCACCTCGCGCGGCAGGTGGAAGAACAGGCGGTCGGTGGCGCGGCTCGCGTCGTGCGGGAAGAAGTGGTCGAGCAGATCCTTCGCGTTCTTCACGCGACCGATCTCGGTGCGACGGAGCTCCTCCATCGCCAGACAGAATCGCGTGACGCCGTTCGATCGATCGTTCAGTGGCTTCGGTTCCAAGGACGGACCTCCCGGTCGTCCGAGACTACACGCTAGCGCGTCGCGATCGCGACCCGCGAGCCGGCCGCGCCCGTCACGAGCTCGGGGGTGGACCATGTCGTACCGCGGAGGCGCGTTGCCCTCACGCTGCCGCCCGTGGCGAAGACCGCCATCGCGTCGTCTCCGCAGATTCCCTTCGCCACCGCCGGCGCGCCGTCCACCATCGAGGCGTCGGCAAGCATCGGCAGCGGGATGCTCCACGTCACCGACGTGGAGCCGAGCGTCCCGGTCATGAAGTACGGTCGCCCGTCGTTGCCACGGAAGGTGACGACGAGGTTCGTGGCCGAGATGCGCGCCACCTGCGGGGACTCGCTGGTCTGCGCGGTCGCCTGCGTGAGGGCGGCCGTGCCCCACGTCTTCGTGCCCGCCGCGTGCGTGACGTAGCCGATCTGGTGATTGGCGGTGTTGTCCGCATAGAGGAGCACGGCGTCGAAGGCGCCGGTCACGGCGACCATCGCCGGCGGCACGGTGCGGAAGGTGCCGGCGCCGACGACGCCCGCGCCCGCCGTCCATGCCGCGCCGTCGAACGTCTGGACGTAGAGCCCGTCGTTGTCGGCGCCCGTCTGCGCGAAGAGCAGCGAGGTGCCCGCGCCTGCGACGGCGCCCGCCGTGGCGCCGAAGCTCTGCGTCCCGCCGGAGGTGACGGGGGCCGCCGTCTCCGACCACGCGGTGCCGCTGTTCTCGGCCCGAAAGAACAGGTTCGACGACGCGAGGTACACGGCCTCGAGCTTCGTGCCGACCGCGGCGAGCGCCGGCGGCCCGAGCGTCGTGGCGGTGCCGACCGCCGAGGACGCGCCCCATGCGCTCGTGGAGCCCACGAACGAGACCGACTGGAGCGCATTGGCGGGCCCGCGCGTGAGCGCGACGAAGTCGCTCGTACCGAAGGCGGCGATTGCGGGCCGGCTGAGCGCGGCGCTCGAGGCGATGGTCGTACCGCTCCACGGCTTGCCGGCGAGGGTCGCGGCGCCGGTGAGCGTCGTGTCGGTGCCCGCGAGCACGACGGCCGTTCCGGCGGTGCACGAAGGGTCGGGCCCGGCGTCGACGGGGGCATCGACGGCCGCGTCGTCGGGCGCCGCGGCATCGCGCGGGGCCCCGCCCTCCCCGCCGTCGCTGCGGGCGCCCGGGGATGCGTCCGGACCCGGCCCGTACTGCGGACCGTGGACCGCCTCGCCGTCGTCGGTCGCGCACGCGGCGAGCATCCCGACGGCGAGGGCGAACGTGGCGAGGAGGAAGGAGGCGCCGTGCGCGAGGGGCTTGTTCATCGGCTTGTTCATCGACGAGGACTCTTACCTAGCAGAGCGGGTCGACGCGGCGCGGCGCGGACGACGTCCAGCTGACAATGTACGGGGGAAGGCGGGCGGCAGCGCGACCACAGCGTTCTTCGGCCTGGTCCGCGGGGTGTGCTCTCATGATGGCAGCATCGGGAGCCTGAATGATCCACGGTAAGAACAAGGCTGCGTCGGGGTCCCCCATCCGGCGCGACGACCGCGCCGAGCCGGAGGATGACGACGCGCCGCAGTCTTCGGCGCGCATCGACGTCGTGAACGTCGACGGGCCGGGGACGGGCAGCGGAATCACCGCGCCGCCATCGCCCGCGCATCCGGCGGCGCCCGCCGGCCCGCCGCGTAGCGAGGTTGCCCAGGGCATCGTCTCCTTGAAGCAGCAGCTCGCGCGCCTCAACGAGCAGGCAGCGGCGGTCGAGAGGTCGCTCGATGACCAGCGCCGCGATCGGTCGGAGGCGCTCGACCGGCTCGAGCGCGTCACCGAGCGGTGCATCGGCCTCGAGACGAAGCTCGCGGCCTACGAGCTCCAGATCCAGGACCTGGAGAAGACGCATTCCGGCGCGCTCGCCGATCTGCAGGCGCTCCGCGGCGAGCGTGACGACCTGAAGGCGCGCGCCTCCGAGGCGGCGCTGCTCCGCGCCGAGAATCGCGACCTCCACGACTCGCTCGAGACCTCGATGCGCGCCGCGGCGGCCCTCGAGGAGGAGCTCGACGAGGCCAAGAAGCGCCAGTACCAGGACGCGGTGAAGGTCACGGAGCTCGGCGCCGAGCTGGTCGCGGTCCGCGCCCGGCTCGATCGCGCGAGCGCCGGCGCACAGCGCGCCGCGGAGCTCGAGAAGTCTCTCGCGGGGGCCCGCGACGAGGCGAAGCAAACGCGCGAGGAGGTGAGCACGCTGCGCCGCGAGCTCGCCGTCGCAAAGGAGGACAATGCGAAGGACCGAGCGACCGCTCGCGACCGCATCGACCTCCTCGAACGCGCGCTCGACGACGCACGCGCCGCGAGCACGCGGACCGAGGCCGCGCTCGAGGCCTCGCGCGTGAACGAGGACACCATGGCGCGCCAGCTCGAGGCCGCCATGCAGCGGGCCGCCGAGGCAAGGGAGCGGGCCGCCGCGGCGCAGAGCGCGCAGCAGGCGCTCGAGCAGAACGTGCGCCGCCTGCGCGAGGCCATCGGCAAGGCCTTCGCGAAGATCGGTCACGGGACGGACAAGCCGCCGGTCCCGATGTCCTCGGGCAGGAGGACGAGCTCGGAGCCCTCTCCAGACGACGGCGAGCCGATCTCCCTGCCGCCTGATTTCATGGCCTCGGTGCCGCCCTCGGCGCGTCCCCCGGCCCACGCCGCGTCGGTCGTTCCCGGCGCGGCCAAGCTGCCCTCGTTCACGGTCGCCGGCGCGAGTGATGGCCTCACGCCCGCGACGTCGGGCATCGTCCAGGCGTCCCACGGAGAGAACGCGCGCTCCTCGACGCCGGGTACGCCGTCGGCGTGGCAGTCGATGGCGTCGAGGAGCTCCGCGCCGCCCGGCGCGTCTTCCACGGCCGTCACGAGCGTCGCGATCAAACCGGCGAAGGCGCCGGGCTCGCCGAGCCTCGCGCTCGACAGCGACTGGCCGGCCCCCGAAGCCGAGGCGCCTGCCGCGAGCACGCCGCCCGCGCCCGAGGCCCGCGCCGCATCGCAGGCGCCCGCAGTGGCGGCGCCGTCGTCCGCGGCCCCCGCCGGGTCGATCCCGCCGCCCACGTATGCGTCGGTGCCGCCCCAGATCCACGCGCTGGACGACGAGCCCGCTCGCGACGAAGCGTCGTCCGACGCGACGCCTTCGAACGCGGTGACGCGCCACTCGCTGGCGCCCGCGACCCGCCGCGGAGGGATGTCCTCGATCCCGCCGAGCAACGTCACGACGATCTCGCAGCCCCCCGACTCGGAGCCCTCGCGCGAGGAGCTGCTGGCTCGCCTCGTCGATCCCGCACGCAGCGAGTCGGCGGCGCGCGAGCTGAAGACCCATCCCGACTGGCTGCGCAGCATGCCGCCCCCCACGCTCGTGGCGGCGCTGCAGAGCGTCGACTACGACGCCGACCGCCCGGTGTTCGACCTCGCTCGTCAGTGGGAGCGCGAGCCCCTCTGCCACGCGCTGATCGCCTCGCTCCGTTCCGAGCCCGACGCACGGCTACGCGAGCACGCGGCCTGGCTCCTCAAGCATCTGGCGGCGCCGTCCTCGTGGAAGGCGATCGCCGATTTCGCGCGCAGCGACGAGGAAGGACTCCAGCTCCGCCGCTGGCTCCTCGAGGCGCTCGACCGCCTCGCCGCGGGTCGTCACGTCGGCTGGCGCGAGCTCGGCGACGTCGTGAGCGCGCTCGCGAAACATCCGGACGCCTCGTTGCGTGATGGTGTCGTCGGCATCCTCGTCTCTCTCGACCGGTCGGACGAGAAGCGACGCATCCTTCTCGAGATCCTGCGGTCGGACGACGACGAGGTGGTGCTCGCGAGCGCCGTCGACGCGCTCGCCGGCGCGCTTCCCGTCGAGCTCGATCCGAACCTCGTCGAGCGTCTCCTCGGTCATCCGAGCGCGCGCGTGCAGCGGAGCGTGCGCGACCTCATCGAACGATCGAAGAAGAACTGAGACCCTGGCACGGGGAATGCGATGACCGGAGGCATGAAGAGCCTCCTCGTCGCGGTCGATGACTCTCCCGGCGCGGTGCGCGTGCTCCGCGCCGGCATCGACATGGCTCGCCAGACCGGCGCGCAGGTCCGCCTCCTTCGCGTCGTCGGTGTACCCGCGGATCTCGCTGCGTCGGAATGGGCGGCTTCGCCCACGCAGGTCGTCGACGGGTTCCTCGTCACGGCGCGCCGCGACCTCGAGGAGATGAGCGCGCTCGTCCCGGACGACATCCTCGGCGGAATGACGGTGCAGGTCGGCACCGCGTGGAATGCGATCTGTTCGCATGCCGTGGTCCACGACTGCGACATGATTGTCATCGGCGCCCCCCGGAACGGGTTCCTCGAGCGACTTGTTGGCACAACAGCGGCAAAGGTCGTCAATCACGCGGACCGCGCGGTCTTCGTGGTTCCCCGCGAACCTGCAGGAAAACACGCAGCCCATTGAGTGCTCGGGCTACGGCGCGCTGCGGCACGGCTCGTGAATGGGAGCGACGCACAACCCGCGAAAGGACTCTCACATGAACACCGAGAAGGTCACGAACGACGTCAAGGGCGAGCTGAGCAAGGGCCTCGAGAAGCTGACGATGCTCCGTGACGAAGCGAAGCTGCATCTACACCTCGCCTCGCTGGACGCGAAGCAGGAGTGGAACGACAAGCTCGAGCCGAGCATCTCCGCCATCGAGGCGAAGGCGACGGATCTCAGCGAGACCGCGCAGCTCACCGTCATGGAGCTCGTCGACCGCGTCGAGGGCTTCGTCTCGAAGCTCCGTGGTCACAAGGACGCGAAGCCGTCCTCCTGACGCCTCCGCGCCGGGTGTGACCGGGTCTGCTATGGCTCGGTCATGCTCGTCGACGACATCAAGAAGCGTACGGCCGTCGCTGCGAAGAGCGGCGACACGGTGACCCGCGACGTCCTCCGTCTCGCCCTCGGCGAGATCCAGATGGCCGAGGCGCGCAAGAACGCGCCCGGCACGGAGGAGGAAGCGGCCGCCGCGCTCCGGAAGCTCATCAAGTCGAACGAAGAATCGCTCGCGGCGCTGCCGTCGGGCGATTCGCGCGTTGCGGCACTGAAGCAGGAGATCGAGGTGCTGAAGTCGCTCGCCCCGGCGCAGCTGACGGTCGAGCAGATCGCGCTTGCGCTGGCGCCCGTGGAGGCGGCGATCAAGGCTGCCAGCAACGACGGACAGGCCACCGGCCTCGCGATGAAGCACCTCAAGAGCGTGGGCGCGGACGTGAAGGGCACCGACGTCGGCGCCGCGGTGAAACAGCTGCGCGCCTGACACGGGCACGCCGCGTCTGCGTGGTTACCTTGCCCCCTACCGACAGACGGAAAAATTTCGTCGGTGGAGGCGGGCATGTTCGGAACGGCTCGTCGGTTGTCTCCGTCATAGAGTCGCTTGAAGAACACCACCTCTGACAGCACGCTTCCCGCTTCCACTGACCCGCTCGAGCTCCATTTTCGAGCGATGACGAGCTTCCGGCTGCTCACGCGCGAGGACGAGCATGCGCTCGCCCGCCGCCTCGAGCGCGCCGACCTCGCCATCACGCGGACGCTCCTCTCGCTGCCCGAGGGCCGCGCCTCCCTTGCCGAGCTCGTGCGCGCGCTGCGCGAGGGCGAGACGCGCGTCGAGGACGTGGAGCGGAACCCGAGCGATGGCCTCCTCGAGCGCCTCGAGAAGCTGGTCGCGCGGACGAACGCCGGCGCAGCCGCGGCCCCGAAAGCCGCGCGCGCCGCCGCGTCCAAGCCGCCGGCGGGCGGCCTCCGTCTTCATCCGCGCGCGGTGCGGAGCGTGATCGCCGAGCTCGAGGAGCAGCTCGGTCACCATCCGAAGAGCGCACGCCTGCGCCGGGCGCTCGCGGACATCGACGTCGCACGCCGCGAGGGCGAGCTTGTCACGAAGGAGTTCGTCCAGTCGAACCTCCGCATCGTCGTGACGTTCGCCCGGCGCTACCGGGGGATGCCGCTCGTGGATCTCATCCAGGAGGGCAACCTCGGCCTGATGCGCGCCGTCGACAAGTTCGACCATCGCCGCGGGCTGCGCTTCAGCACGTACGCGGCGTGGTGGATCCGTCACGCGCTCAGCCGCGCGCTCGCCGATCAGAGCAAGATGATCCGCCTTCCCGTGCACCTCACGGGCGCCGTCCAGCGCGTGCGCCGCGCGCAGGACCGGCTCCTCCGCGAGACCGGCAAGGATGCGACCCCCGAGGAGCTCGCGGCGCGCACCGCGCTGCCGATCGAGCAGGTGCGCCGCGCGCTCGACGTGGTCGCTCAGCCGGTCAGCCTCGACACGCCGGTGGGCGCGTCGGGCGAGCGCGACGGCAGCGAGCTCGTCGACTTCGTGGCCGACGAGAGCGCCCGGAATGCCGACGACGTCGTCGCGGAGGGCGAGCTCCGCATCGAGACGAGCGCGCTCCTCTCCGAGCTCCCGGAGCGCGAGGCGGAGATCATCCGGCTTCGGTTCGGGCTCGGGGGCGGCACGCAGCGGACGCTCGAGGAGATCGGCGCCCGCCTGTCGCTCTCGCGCGAGCGGGCCCGGCAGCTCGAACGTGACGCGCTGAAGAAGCTGCGCGTCGCGGGCGAGAAGCGGCGGCTGCGCGCGCACCTCGGGCAGTAGTACGCTCCGGGGGTGGCGAAGCTCCTCCAGCAACTCGTCGAGGCGCCGCGGGCCTGCTCGTATCTCGAGCAGGAGGTCGCGCAGCTCGAGATCCGCGTGATGCTGGAGGTCACGACGCGCGAGCTCGAGGCGCTGCTGGAGCGCGGCTGGCGGCGCTTCGGGCCGATGTACTTCCGGCCGGCGTGCGCTGCCTGTAGCGAGTGCGTGACCCTGCGCGTGGACGCGGCGGCGTTCAAACCGTCGAAGAGCCAGCGCCGGGCGGCGAAGAATGCGCGGCGGCTGCGCCGCATCGTGAGCGTGCCGGTGGTCGACGACGAGCGTCTGGCGCTGTACGCGAAGTGGCACGCGCAGCGAGAGGACCGGAAGGGCTGGGAGCCCACCGAGGTCGACCCGGAGCGTTATGCGATGGACTTCGCATTCCCTCATCCGGCGGCGCGCGAGGTGGCATTCCGGGATCCGGAGGATGGGGACCGGCTGGTGGGGCTCGGCATCGTCGACGAGACGCCGAACGCGCTGAGCGCCGTCTACTTCTACTGGGACCCGGAGCACGCGCCGTCGTCGCTGGGCGTGGCGAACGTGGTGACGCTGGTGGAGGATGCGCAGGCGCGGGGGATTCCGCACGTGTATCTCGGATATCGCGTGATGGGGTGTCCGTCGTTGCTTTACAAGTCGCGATTCGGGCCGCACGAGCTGCTCGAGGGGAGACCGGGCTTCGGGGAGAGCGGCGTGTGGCGTCGCGAGGTGGTGGGGGAAGAGGGGGCGTGAGGGCGTCGGGAGGGGGTGCGCTCCGCTGGGTGTTGGTCGCAGCGTGCGTGGCGGTCGGTGGGTGCGCGCCGCGCGGGAGCGGTGGCGAGGCGGCGTCGGTCGGCCATAGTGTCGAGGGTCGGGGGGGCGCGGGCGCGCCGATGCCCGCGCTGGCGTCGTCGTCGCCGCGCGCGCTGGAGCCGCTGCCTGCGCCGGATCGCGCGTCGGTCGACCGGTTCTCATTGGCGGCGCCGTCGTGCCCGCCCGCGGCCGCGTGGGACGGAGAGGCGTGCGCCCCGGTGACCTGTCCGCCGGGCACGCGGCTCGACGGCGGCTGGGGGTGCATCTCTTCGGGGGTGATGCCGTGCTGGGGCGGTTGTACGGGCAACCGGGAACGGATGGCGGAGGGCGGCGTGAGCGAGGATCCGTCGCGCCTGGATCGCGGCGCCATCGCGGAGGCGCTGCGGAGAGCGAGCATCTCGACGTGCGTGCGCCCGGAGGGGCCCCGGGGCGCGGGACACGCGATCCTCACGTTCCTGCCGTCCGGCGCGGTGAGTGACGTCGTTCTGGACGACCGCTTCCGCGGCACGCAGGCTGGCGCGTGCGTCGCGGCGCGCTTCAAGGGCGTGCATATCCCGACGTTCGGCGGCGGGCCGGTAAGGGTCGGTCGGTCGTTCGTGCTTTGATCGGACCCTCCGGCGGCCACCTCAGATGAGGAAGTGACGCCGCATCGGCGGCCGCGCCCCTCGAGCCTCACCGTCCTGCCGTCTCGAACGAGAATCAAAAAAATCAGTCGTAGAGCCTGTGGGAAGGGTGGGCAGCGGAAGCAGCGACGGGGGGCAGCGGGGTCAACTGCGCGCGTGACCTCTCCAGTCTCGCGTTACCCCATCAGCGCAGTTGTCCCCGCTGTCCCCCGGCGCGCCGCTGTCCACGCTTTCCACAGGCTGCAAATCCCGAAGTGGCGCCGGCGACTGCCAATGAGGAAGTGGCGCCGGTGTCGGCGGCGCCCGTCGAGCCTCACCGCTCGCCGGGCGCCGCCCGGCGCGTCGCGATCGGGCGCTCGCTCGTGCATTGATCGGAGTCGCCGGCGTCGACCATTCCGCCGGGTCCCCGGCGGATTCGCGTAGTTGGCAATCGCCCTTTTCAAACTATACTTGCTGGCCGCGCGAGCTAGAATGAGCGCATGGGGGAGCAGCTGGTATTGCCAGTCGCGCGGGCTCCGCGTGGTGGCGCGCGCAAGAATGCCGGGCGGCGGCCGGCGCCTCCAGGACGGCGGAGCACGCCGCATCGTGCGCGGCCGCGGCTGTCCTGCCACACGCCGGTGCACATCACGCTCCGGGCAGCAAAGAGCCTGCCGTCGCTCCGCAACGAGGTGATGGCGCGCGCGGTCGGCGGCGTGATCCGCGCGATGAAGGCGGCGCGCGACGATCTCCGTATCGTGGAGTTTTCCATCCAGACCAATCACCTCCACTTGATCGTGGAGGCGGACGACGCGCGCGCGCTCTCCAGCGCAATCCGCAGCTTGCAGGCGCGCGTCACGAAGCGGCTGAATCACCACGTTCTCGCGCGCAAACGGGGCAAAGTGTGGGGGGACCGCTACTTTCGTGTCGATCTCACGACCCGCCGGCAGGCCCGTCATGCGCTCGTCTACGTGCTCCAGAATGGTCACCATCACGGGGTGGTCGCGGCGGGCCGGCTCGATCCGCTCTCATCGGCGCGCTGGTCGACTCGCTTCATCCAGCGACCGGAGCTGCCAGCGGGCACGTCTCCGTGCTCCCCTGCCCTCACGTTCATGCTGAACAGGTCATGGGAGCAGCAGTGGCCGGGCCTCATCTCGCCGTCCGAGGTGCCGAGCGCATGACCGCGGGCGACGTAGCTCCGATTCGCAAGTGACCTGGATGGACGGCGCGTTGCTCGTCAGGCGCAACGAATGGCATACCCACTGGGCGGGACGCTGAGAAGAGGTCCCGATTCGGAAGTGACCCGGGGATGCTTCTCGGCCAAGGGCGGTCGAAGCGCACTCCTGGGGCCGCGGATACCGCCGTACCCGCCCCGCTCGACGAGAAGGACCGAGAAGCCTTACACATCTCGCTCCGCCTCGCGGTGGGCTCCCTCGCGATGCCGATGGTGGACCGCACACGACGCGAGCAGGTGCTAAAAATTCAGCACCAATCACTTGCTAAATTTTTAGCACCCGCGCTACAACTGCTCACGCGATGACGAAGCCCAGCACCCTCACGCGCCGCGAGCGCGAGATCATGGATATTCTCTACCGGCGCGGCAAGGCCACCGCCCACGAGGTGCTCGAGGGGCTCGCCGAGCCGCCGAGCTACTCCGCGGTGCGCGCCCTGCTGCGGCTCCTCGAGGAGCGCGGGCACGTGAAACACAGCGTCGACGGCCAGCGTTACGTGTTCGCGCCCGCGGTCGCCCGGGGCGACGCGCGGAAGAGCGCGCTCTCGCACCTCGTGAAGACGTTCTTCGCGGGTTCGGTGGAAGACGCGGTCGCGGCGCTCGTCGACCGGTCGAAGCTCTCGCGCGAGGAGCTCGATCGCCTCTCCGAAGTCATCGAACGCGCGAAGAAGGAAGGCCGCTGACATGATCTCTCCTCTCGATTCGATGGTCCGGGTCTCCGCGGTGCTGGGCGTCGCCCTGCTCGCCATGCCGTTGCTGCGGGGCCGTTCGGCGGTGGCGCGACGGCTCGTGCTGTCAGTGGCATTCGCGGCGGTGCTCGTCGTTCCGTTCCTGCCGGCGTGGCACGTCGATGCGCCCGCGTATCGCGCGCTCGTCGGTCGCCTGGTGGCAGAGCCGCTACCCGCCGCCACGGCCGCCACCGAGGTGCAGGCGGCGCCGGCGACCGCCGCGGTGGGCGCGTGGGCGACGACGAGCCTCGCGCTCGTGTGGGCGCTCGGGGCGCTGGCGGTCGGGGCACACTTCGCGGTCGGCCTCCTGCTGGCGCGGCGGCTCGTGCAGCGCTCCTCCGCGCCGGGTCGCGGCTGGGAAGACGCCCTGGCCCTGGCCGAGCAGAAGACCGGTATCCGCGCCGCGGTGGCGGTCTCTTCCGAGGTGGAGGCGCCCGCCGTCACCGGCATCTTCATGGCGACGGTGCTGGTCCCGCGGGCCTCCGAGTCCTGGTCCTCCGCCCGCAAGCTCTCGGTGCTCTTGCACGAGCTCGCTCATGTCGCGGCGCACGATCTCGGCGTGCAGACGCTCGCGGCGGTCGCATGCACTATGCATTGGTTCAATCCGCTCGCCTGGATCGCTGCGCGGCGGCTGCGCCTGGAGCGGGAGCTCGCGGCCGACGAGTCGGTCCTCCGGGCCGGCGTGCGCGCCTCGAGCTACGCGGCCGACCTCCTCGCCATCGCCGGCGGCGCGCCGGTCGGCACGATCGCCATGGGCAACGAGCCTCTTCCTGCGCGCATCGCCGCCATCGTCGCGGAGCGACGGCCACCCGCGCTCGGCGCCAGGACCACCGCCGGGATCATCCTGGGCGGCGCGGCGATCGCGGCGGGCGTCGCCTGCACCACCGCCGTGAGCCCGGAGCCCGTGGCGGCCGCGCACTCACCAGCGATCGACGGCGAGCTGCAGGCGGCTGCCGAGCGCGAGCTGACGCAGACGGTGAGCCAGTGGAAGGCGCTCGGCGGAACCATCCTCGTCCTCTCACCGAAGGGCGACGTCCTCGCCGACGTGGGCGGCCATAGCGACGACCCAACGGTCGCGGGCTCGACGATGAAGGCAATCCTGCTCGCCGCCGCGATCGACGAGGGTGTCGTCGCGGAGTCCGACGTCTTCGACTGTTCGGTCCCGCGCCGCGACGGTATCCACGATTCGATGCCCTCGGGGCGCATCGCTCTGCCGGAGATCCTCGCGGTCTCGAGCAACATCGGGGCGGCGCAGGTCTTCGACCGGCTGGGCGGCGCGCGCTACGACCGCGCCCTGCGCCGGTTCCACTTCGACGCGCCGCCCGAGCTCGCCACGGCGCCGGCCTGCGACCCACGCGGCGCGCTGACCGCGATCGGCGCGACGATGACGGCGACCCCGCGTCAGGTGGCGCTCGCCTATGCTGCCCTGGCGGACGGCGGCGCCGGGCTCGTCAAGGCCGATAGCGCGGCACGTGTGACGAAGCTGCTCGAGGGCGCCACCACCGAGCACGGCACGGGCTGGCAAGCGCAGGTCCCCGGCGTCCGGGTCGCCGGGAAGACCGGAACTTCGGACTTCACCGCTACCGACGGCACGAAGAAGACCTACGCGAGCTTCGTGGGATATCTCCCCGCCGAGCGCCCGCGCTACGTCGTCTTCGTGGGCATCGACTCTCCGGTCGGCCAGGCGCCGTGGGGCGGCAACGTGGCGGCTCCGGTGTTCTCACGTATCGCGGCGCGCGCGATGGCCCGTTAGTCGGCCGGCGCCCCCCGCCCCCCCCGCCCCTCTCACGCAGGCCACTCGATCGACAGTACCTCCAGCTCCTCGACGCCCTTCGGGAGCTCCAGCTCCATCACGTCCCCCACCTTCGCGCCGATCAACGCCTGCGCCAGCGGGGAGGACGCGCTCACCGCGTCGGGGACCACGCCCACTTCCTCGGGCGTGACGATGACCACGGTGCGCTCCGGCCCGAGGTCCGAGCCGAAGTGCACCCGCGCGCCCAGCGCCACGTGCTCGGCGCCCGCGGGATCCACGATCTCCGCGGTGTCGAGCAGGACGCGAAAACGCTCGAGCGCCGGCAGATGATCCGGATGGCCGGTCATCTCGGTCACCCGCTCGCGTACGAGACGCGCTCCATACGCGGTCAGCCGCGCCTCGGACATACGCGCCACCGGCGGGGGTAGCTCGAACCCCGCGTCCTCGTCCTCGCGCGTGAAGGCCTTGCTCATGCGACCATTGTGGGCACGTGGGCGCACGCATGGGAACCCCGGCGTCACAGCGCCCGCTCGCGCACGTGCGACACCCAGGCTATGGTGCGCCCACTGTGCCGTTTGCGCCGTCGAGCCGCGTCAAGCTGACGCCCCGTGCCGCGCGGCATTTCCAGGGTGAAACGTTCTTCGACCGCATCGGGCGCGTCATCTGCGAGGCCGACTGCCTCCCCAGGAAAGAGCTCTACGAATCGTGGGAGCTCGCCCGCCGCGCACGGCGGCGCTTCAGGGGCGGGCGCATCGTCGACTTGGCGTGCGGCCACGGGGTCGTCGGCCAGATGATGATGCTGCTCGACGACACGTCGCCCACCGTCCTCGCGGTCGACCGGCGCATCCCCCCGAGCGCCGCCAAGGTCCACGCCGTGCTCGCGCGCGAGTGGCCGCGCCTGGCCGGGCGCATCACGTTCGAGGAGGCGCGCATCGAGAGCGTTGTCCTCCGCGCGGACGACGTCATCGTCTCCGCGCACGCCTGCGGGCCGCTCACCGACGAGGTCCTCACGCTCGCCATCGCGGCGCGCGCCCGGGTCGTCGTGCTCCCCTGCTGCCAGCACAAGGCGACGTGCGACGCCGGCGGCGTCGACGGCTGGATGGACGAGGCGCTCGCGATCGACGTGACGCGCGCGGCGCGGCTCCGTCACAGCGGCTACGCGGTCCACACGCAGCTCATCCCCGAGGCGATCACCCCGAAGAATCGCCTCCTCCTCGCCGATCCGCGGAAGCCGCCCTGGGGCGACGGGACCACCTCGTGAAGCGCCGCTTCGTGGTCGTCGGGCAGCGCGCCACCGCCAGCCCGGACTTCTCGCTGCTCGACGTCCCCGGAACGAGCGGGCGGCTCGACGTCCTCCTCCGCTGCCTGCGCGCTTCGCTCCTCGTCTCGCACGGCGTCCGCCGCGACGCGCTCGTGTACCTGGTGCTCCTCGGCGGACCGCTGGCGCCGCGCACGCTGCGCATCGACGGCGAGCACGTTCGCTTCGTGCGCCCCGACGACCGGATGCTCGCGCTGCTCGTGCAGAAGGCGCTCCAGCGCGGCGACCCCGCGGCCCCGCACGGCGTCTTCGTCGAGATCCGCGCCGGCCTCGCCATCGCGAACGGCGGCCTGCCCGAGGTGCTCGCCGACCTCGGGCCCCTGACCGGCCGCGCCTATGTGCTCGACGAGCACGGCGCCGACGTTCGCGAGCTGGGCGCCAGCACCCTCGCGCCGGACCCCGTGTTCTTCGTCGGCGATCACCTCGGCTTCGACGCGGCCACCGCGGAGAGCCTCGTCTCGATCGAGGCGCGCGGGCTCCGCGTCGGCCCGGTGAGCCTGCACGCCGAGGACGCCATCACGGTCCTCCACAACGAGCTCGATCGCGCCGCTCCGCGGGAAGGAGCCGCGCCGTGATCGACATCCTCCACGTCGACGAGCACCTCGTCGTCGCCGACAAGCCCTCGGGCCTCCTCGTGCACCGCGGCTGGGACAACGACGACGACGTCGCCATGTTCCGCGTCCGTGACGCGCTCGGCGGCGCGCACGTGCATCCGGTCCATCGGCTCGACCGCGGAACGAGCGGCGCGCTGCTCCTTGCCCGTGATCGCGAGACCGCCGCCGCGCTCCATGCGCTCTTCGAGCAGGGCCTCGTCGACAAGCGCTACCTCGCGCTCGTGCGCGGCATGCCGCCCGACGAGGGCCTCGTCGACTACCCGATCCCGCGCGCCGAGGACGGGCCCAAGGTGCCTGCGCAGACTCGCTTTCGCACCCTCGCGCGCTCGACGGTCGACCGGTGCTCGCTCGTCCTCGCGCTGCCCGAGACGGGGCGGCTCCACCAGATCCGCCGCCACCTCCGCCACATCGATCACCCGCTCGTCGGCGACGTGAAGCACGGCTCCGGCCCCATCAATCGCCATTATCGTGCCACCTACGGACTCCATCGGCTCGCCCTCCACGCCTCGCAGATCTCCTTCGTCCATCCCGTGACCCGTACCCGCATCACCGTGACCGCCCCCGTTCCCGACGATCTCGCCGCGCCCCTCCGCGCGCTCGGCCTCCCCAGCTCCGAAGCCGAGGCGACGCCATGAGCCGCCGCAGCAACACCGCGAGCCGCTGCGCCCGCTGCCGCATGCACGACAGCCTCTGCGTGTGCGCGCTCATCCCGCGCCTCGAGACGCGGACGCGCCTCCTTCTCTTCATCCATCGGTCCGAGGACCGGAAGACCACCAACACCGGCCGGCTCGCCAGCGAGTGCCTCGTCAACAGCGAGGTCATCGTGCGCGGCGGCGAGGACGAGCGGAACGACGCGTTCGTACCGCAGCCCGGGACGCGCCCGCTCCTCCTGTATCCCGCCGACGACGCGGTCCCGATCACCGAGCTCGCCTCCGTCGCCGGTGACGATCGCCCGGTGACGCTCATCGTGCCCGACGGCAACTGGCGACAGGCCTGCAAGATGCGCCAGCGCGTGGTGGGGCTGAAGGAGGTGCCGTGCGTGACGCTGCCGCTCGGCGCGCCTTCGAGCTACCGCCTCCGCGCCGAGGCCCACGACTTCGGGCTCGCGACCCTCGAGGCGATCGGCCGTGCCTTCCGCGTGCTCGAGGGCGAGCAGGGCCCGGCCGTCGAGCAGGCGCTTCTGCACGTGTTCCGGGCCATGGTCGAGCGCACGCTGTGGTCGCGCGGCCTCGTCGACACGCCCGACGTCGCGGCGGGGATCCCCGAGGGCGCGCTCCGTCACAGCCCGCGGAGCGGCGTCATCGCCGAGTCGAAGCGAGGAGACGCGGCATGAAGCGATCGCTCCCCGTCGACTTCGAGCCGCGCGCGACCTGCGGCCGTTGCGGGCGCCCGCAAGCGGTCTGCTACTGCGCGCACCTCACGAACGTCCCGACGAGGACGCGCGTGGTGCTCCTCCAGCACCCACGCGAGGAGGACATGGCCATCGGCACCGCGCGCATGGCGAGCCTCTGCCTGCCCAACTCGGAGCTGCACGTCGGCGTCCACTTCGAGGGCTCGGCGGCCCTCGAGCGCGCGCTCTCCGACCCGGCCGCGCCCGCGGCGCTCCTCTACCCGGGCGACGACGCCATCGACGTGCTCCGCGATCCGCCGCCCGGCCCCATCACGCTCGTCGTGGTGGACGGCACGTGGTGGCAGGCCCGCAAGCTCGTACGCACCAACCGCACCCTCGCGAGCCTCCCTCGCTACGCGTTCCGGGCGCCCTCGCCGAGCGAGTACCGCATTCGCAAGGAGCCCGACGAGGCGTACGTGTCGACGATCGAGGCGCTCGTCCACGTGCTCGGCGTGCTCGAGGGCGACCCGGAGCGCATGCAGGCGCTGCTCACGCCGTTCCGCGCGATGATCGACAAGCAGATCGAGTACGCGACGTCGGTCCACGGCGCGCGGAAGCGCCACAACAAGGGTCCGGTACAGCCGAAGCGCGCCCGCGTCCCGCGCGTGTTCCTCGAGCATCCCGAGCGCGTCGTGTGCGTGACGGGCGAGGCCAACGCGTGGCCGTACAAGGACCCGGAGCTGCGCACGTCCTTCCGCGAGGAGCTCGTGCACTGGGTCGCGCATCGGCCCTTCACCGGCGAGACGCTCGACGTCATCGTGAGACCACGGAACCCGCTCGCGCCGAGCACGCCGCCCCACGTGGCGCTCTCCGAGGAGGCGCTGCTGGGTGGCGCGCCGGTCGACGAGCTCTTCGCGCGCTGGTCGGCGTTCGTGGGCGAGGACGACGTGGTCTGCTCGTGGGGCCACTACCCGATCGGCATGTGGGGGCGCACCGGGGGCACGCTCCCGAGGTCGTGGGTCGATCTCCGCCAGGCCTGCCGCGTCCTCATGCAAGGACGCGTGGGCACGATGGAGGCGGTGCTCGAGAAGCTCGAAGTCGACGGCGACTCGCTCGCTCCCCTCGCCCGCGGCCGCGCCGGAAAGCGGGCGGCGCAGCTCGTGCGCATCGCGCGACACCTCGAGGAGCAAGCGCGTTCGTGAAGTGGCTGGGGGGGGCGATCCGGCAGCTCCTCGTCCCGCGCCCCGAGGACGTTCCCGCGATCACCGGGCTTCGTGCGCTCAGCGTCGTCTGGGTCATCGTCCAGCACGTGCAGCAGGGGCTGCGGCCGCTCGCGTTCACGCCGGCCGGCGCGGCGTTCCTGGCGAGCCCGCTGCTGCGGCTCGGCTGGGCCGGCAACCTCGGCGTCGACGTCTTCTTCGTGATCAGCGGGTATCTCATCGGGGGCATGTTGATGCGCGAGCGCGAGACGACCGGCGCCCTCGGGTACAGGCGCTTCTATCTACGCCGCGCGATGCGCATCCTGCCGGCGTACCTCGTGGTCATCGCGCTCAACGTGGCGCTCTCGTCGCCGAACCGGGAGCGGCTCTGGACGAACCTCCTCTTCGTGAACGACTTCGTTCCGTTCCAGCGCCAGTTCATGGCGCACACGTGGTCGCTCGCGATCGAGGAGCAGTTCTATGCCCTCTTCCCGCTCTTCGTGGCGGCGCTCTACCTCGTGAGGCCGCGCCTGCGGACGCCGATCGTCGCCGCGTGCTTCGCGTTGCTGGTGGGAGTCGCGGTCGCGCTCGTCGTCGGCGGCGACCTCGAGCTGTCCCTGGTGCGACCGAGCGGGGAGGCGTTCTGGCGCTACATGGACCTCTTCTACGTGAAGCCGTACGCCCGCTTCGGCGCGTTCTTCGTCGGGGCGCTCGTCGTACGCCTGGAGCGATCGCCACGGGTCCCGCAGTGGCTCGAGGCGAACCCGATCCCGACGACGCTGCTCGTTGCGGCGGCGCTCGCGGCCCTCGCGTTCGTCGTGCTGGTGTTTCCGGAGTGCCGCAGCCCGTCCGGCGCGCTGCTGCGCACCGGGCAGATCCTCGTCGCCACCGACGGCTACGTGTTCTCCGCAGGCATCGGCGCGCTGGTGCTCGTGTCACGTACCTCTGCCCCTGCCGGAAAGCTCATCGCGCGCGTCCTCGGACTGCGCGCGCTGCACCCCGTCGCGCAGCTCTCGTATGCCGCGTTCCTCGTGCATCCGCTGGTGATAACGCGCATCTACGCGCCTCTCGGCTTCGACCTCGCGAGCCCCGTCGCCTCCTATCTCACGCTCGTCGCGGCGGCGCTCTCGATCACAGCGCTGGCGTCGCTCGTCCTCTTCTTCGCCATCGAGCAGCCGTTCATGCGGCTCCGGCCGCCGCGAACCGCGCGTTCGCTCGTCACATCCGGCGCGGTCGGCTACAACCATGAGTGATGAACGAGAACGAGCGGGGCGCTCTCGAGCTTCAGGTCCGTGCGGCGTGCCAGCGCCGTGACTTCGACGAGGCGGCCACGCTCGCGCTGCGCGCGTACGGCAGCGAGATCTTCGGATTCCTCGTGGCGGTGCTGCGCGACGAGACTGCCGCCAACGACGCATTCTCGGGCTTCGCCGAGGGGCTGTGGCGCGGCCTCCCGGCCTTCGCGTGGAGCTCGACGCTCCGGACGTGGGCCTACGGCATCGCGCGCAACGTCTCGCGTCAGACGCGCCGTGACGCGATGAGGCGGGCCCGCGTCGGCGGCGTCCCGACCGGCGAATCGGCGCTCGAGAACGTTCCCGAGGCGGTGCGGTCGTCGACGCTCGCCTTTCTGAAGACCGAGAAGCGCACCCAGCTCGAGGCGCTGCGCGACGCGCTCTCGGCCGATGACCGCGCGCTGCTCGTCCTGCGGCTCGATCGCGGCCTTGCCTGGCCGGACGTGGCGCGCGTCCTGTCCGAGGACGGCGCGCCGCTCGACGACGCCGCCGCCCTCAAGGCGGCGGTGCGTCTCCGGAAGCGGTTCCAGACCGTCAAGGAGCGCCTGCGCGGCCTCGTGCGGCGCGAGCAGGTCGGCGAGTCGTAGCGGCTACGGTCGCCCGTGGATGATCGGGGGCTCGCCCTTGGTCGGGTCCTCCTCGAAGAGCTTGGGCCCCAGCGAGGCAGCGAGCGCGTCCCCGTTGTTGATCGAGAATCCGTACGGCACCTCGAGCGCGCGCCACGTCTCGCCGGCCGGGGCGGTGAACGCCCAGCCCGTGTCGTTCAGCTCCTTCGCCACGAAGAGCTGGACGAGCCACGAGCCGTCGGTCGTCAGCCTCACGAGGACATAACCGGTGCTCGTCTGGCTCAGCGCCGGCGCGGTCCCGGAGGTCCACGGCAGAACGTTCACCTGAGGATTTTTACTTGGCATTCATCACTCCTTGTTCTTCACCAACAATGATTTACGTACCGCACATCGAAATCCGACATTGAGACCCACCGAGTCCCCGGGACGGCGGAAGCGCCCCGTGATCCGGGCCATGAACGAGTCGCCGAACGAGCCGCCGCGCAGCACCTTCGGCAAGCGCGGGTCCGTGCCGTCGGCGGCGCGACTGCCCTCCACGTAGGAGGAGTCGACCCACTCCGTGACGTTCCCGGCGAGATCGCGGATTCCCTCGGGCGTCACGTCCTGTGCCGCGGTTCCGACCTCGCCGACCCGCACCTCCTTCGGGCAGGCGGGGTCCATGGCGACGAGCCCATCGTTCGGTATCCGCACCTCGCCGCACCGGATGGGGTCGTTGCCCCACGGATAGCGGCGGTTGTCCGTGCCGCGCGCCGCCGCTTCCCATTCGTCCTCGGTGGGCAGCGTCTTGCCCTTCGAGCTGCAGAAGAACTGGGCGCCGCTCCACGACACGGCAGTGACGGGTTGACGGGCCGCGCCGGCGACCACCCGGAAATGCCGATTCACGTAGTCGATTCCGCCGAAGCCCGGCGCGAGATCGATGAGGAGGTCGGAGCCGACGTGCTTCTTCCATCGGACGTAGCGCGGGCGGCGATCGTTCTCGTCGTCCACGATCGTGAAGGAGTCGGGATATCCCTCGAGCGTCTCGGCCATCTCCTGGTTCGTGACCTCGTGGACGTCGAGGAGGAAGGGCTCCACCTCGACCTGCTTGCTCGGCACCTCGCGGTCCATCAGCTCGCGGTCGCACGCGGGACCGATCAGCGCGCACTCCGCGTCGAGCTCACGCGGCGAGTGGCCGACCGTGACGACGCCGCCGCGGACCCACGCCATGCCCCGTGGCGCGTCTGGCAGGTCGACCTGACGACGCGCCTTGGCACGGATCGCCGCCGCCCCGCCGCCCAGCGCGACGACGACCGCGACGACCGCCGCGACGAGGCCGAGCCGGCGCGGGCGTGGCGGCTCGCTCACCACCACCCCGAGCCCGCGCAGCGCCTCGACGACCGCACCCCCGTCGTCGAAGCGCCGATCGGGATCGCGCGCCAGCATCCTCGTGACGATCGGACGGAGCCCCCCCGGGCAGCCCTTCCATGCGTCGTCCGCGAACACGACCTCCCCCCGGAGCGTCGCCTGTAGCACCTCGAGCCGCGATGGCGCGGCGAACGGGCGCTTCTTCTCGACGAGCTCGTAGACCATGACGCCGAGCGCGAACACGTCGGCGCTCGCGCTGACGGGCAGCGACGCGCACTGCTCGGGCGCCATGTAGCCAGGCGTCCCCGCGACGCCCCGGATCGTCCCCTCGTTGCTCAGCGTGTCCGCCCCCGCGGACGCCTCGGCCGTGAACATCGCGTTCGCACGCGCGATGCCGAAGTCGAGCAGCTTCACCGTCCCTTCCTCGGTGAGCATCACGTTCTCGGGCTTGAGGTCCCGGTGTACGACTCCCCGCGCGTGCAGCGCGGCGAGCCCTTCCGCGATGTGGAAGGCGAGCTTCACCACGTCCAGAGGATCCCCCTTCTGATCCATCCGGATGCGTAGCGTCTCGCCGCGTACGAACTCCATCGCGACGAACAGGAAGCCGTCGTTCTCGCCGACGTCGTAAACGCGTGCGATGCGCTCCGACTCGACCTGCGCCGCGATGCGCGCCTCACGGAGGAGGCGCGCGCGGTGATTGACCTCGTGTTGATCGGCGCCCACGTCGAGCACCTTCAGCGCGACCTCGCGGTGCAGGAGCGAGTCGTACGCTGCGTACACGGTGCCCATGCCGCCCCGGCCGAGCCGGCGACGCACCTCGTAGCGGCCCGACTGACCCCAGCGCGTGCCCGCCACGACGTCGGGCGGGGGCGGACGCGCCGGCGCATGCGCCACCATCCGCATCAGCTCGCGGAGCTCGGCGTCCGAGGTCGCCCCGTCTCCGCTGCCCTCGTCCGAGACGCTCGAGCCCTCGAGCGTGGTGGCGTGCGTGGTCGTTCCGCGCGGCTCGAGCGTCGCGTCGGGATCGGGCTCGCCGGCGACCGTGCTCAGGAGCGCGGCCGGCCCGGCTGTCTTGTCGTCGGCCATCACCCCGCTCCGCTCCGCGGCGAGTTTCGCACGAAGCGGGTGCGCAGAAGGGCCTCATCTGCAGGGGTAGTGACCGCCCGCTCCCGGTGTGAAGACGCTTCTCCGCTTTTGTTTCTGCTAAGAAGGTGGCCGCTTTGCAGCAGTCCTTCCTCGATGCCGTCCGTAAGGCATGCCTTCCCGCCGTCTGGAGCCAAGGGGTCAAGCTCGCCCGTGAAAAGGGCGTCTCGCGTGCGGGCGCGGGGACCGACATCGAGGCCACGCTGCGCGTCAGGTCGCCGGGTCACCTCATCGCGCCGACGGTGACGCTCTACCTCGAGGACGACGAGTGGTCGTGCGACTGTGACGGCAAGACCGACCCTTGCGCACACGTGGCCGCGGCGACCATCGCGCTGAACGCCGGCGAGGTCCCGGCGGTGGGCACGGCGGCCGGCGCCACCGAGGACGACCCGGGCGGGGCCCGCCTCCAGTACCGCTTCGCGCGGAAGGAGCGCCGGCTCGCGCTCGACCGCGTCGTCATCCATGCCGACGGCCGCGAGGTGCGCCTCGGCGGGACGCTGGGCGGTAGCCTCGCCAAGGGCAAGGCGCCGGCCGGCCTCGAGCCGACGCACGAGGATCTCCTCATCGACCGCATCGTCGGGTCGCCGGCGCGCGAGATCATCCCGGTGGGCCGCATCGCCGACGTGTTCAAGGCCCTCGCCAACAGCGGCAGCGCCGAGGTGCTGTTCGAGGGCAAGCCGATCCGCGTCTCCAACGAGCCCGTCCTCCCGCGCGCGGTGGTCGTCGAGGCGCCGGGCGGCGGCCTCGAGCTCCGCATCGAGAAGGATCCCGGCGTCGAGGAGGTGATCTCGATGGGCGTCGTGCGCGTCGCGGGCGTGCTGCGTCCGCTCGCCGAGGTCGACACGACCGGCGAGTTCCTCGAGAAGCTCCCGCTCTCGCGCAGCTTCACGAAGGCGCAGGAGACCGAGCTCGTCACCAAGATCATCCCCGAGCTCGAGAAGAAGCTCCACGTCCACATCGAGACGAAGAAGCTCCCGAAGCGCGCCACCACGGCACGGCCGCGCATCCTCATGGATCTCTCGCACCACGGCCACACGCTGTCGGTGCTTCCGCTGCTCGTGTACGGCGATCCGCCCATCGCCCGCATCGACGGCGACGACGTCATCGCGATCGGCCGCGTCCGCTCGGTGCCGGTCCGCCGCAAGGACGAGGAGCGCCAGCTCGTGCAGCGCCTCCGCGCCGAGCTCGATCTGGTCACCGGCCGCCGCGTCGACTTCGACGGCAACGACGCGACGCGCTTCGCGGCTCGCCTGCGCACCTGGCAGAAGCGCACCGGCGACGAGGGCGGCGCGGCGGTGTTCGACGGCGCGGCGCTCGTGGCCCGCTTCGAGACCGGGGACGACGGCACGTTCGAGGTGGTGTTCGAGCACGAGGCCGGCGAGGGCACGAAGAAGCGCGCCGACGCGGCGACCGTCATCCGCGCCTGGCGCGACGGCCTCGACCTCGTCCCGCTCGACGGCGGCGGCTGGGCCCCCCTGCCCTCCGACTGGCTGGAGGCGCATGGTCATCGCGTTGCCGACCTGCTGGCGGCGCGCGACACGCAGACGAAGAAGCTCGCCACCGCCGCCCTCCCCGAGCTCGGCGCGCTGTACGAGGCGCTCGAGCTCCCGAAGCCGCTCGCCGTCGACAAGCTCGCGCCGCTCGTGAAGGACTTCGCCGGCATTCCGCGCGTCGCGCTGCCGGCCGATCTCACCGCCGAGCTGCGCCACTACCAGGAGGTCGGCGTCGACTGGCTCTCCTTCCTCCGCGACGCGCAGCTCGGCGCCGTGCTCGCCGACGACATGGGTCTCGGCAAGACGCTCCAGACCATCTGCGCCCTCAAGGGCCGCACGCTCGTCGTCTGCCCGAAGAGCGTCGTCTACAACTGGGCCGAGGAGGTCTCGCGCTTCCGGCCCGGGCTGCGCACCGCCATCTACCACGGCGCCGGACGCGAGCTCGACCCCACCGCCGACGTGACGCTCACGACCTACTCCGTGCTCCGGCTCGACGTGGCGCGCCTCACCGAGGAGGAGTGGGACATCGTCGTGCTCGACGAGGCGCAGGCCATCAAGAACGAGTCGAGCCAGACCGCGCGCGCGTCGTTCCAGCTGCGCGGCAAGTTCCGCGTCGCGCTCTCCGGCACGCCGGTCGAGAACCGCCTCGAGGAGCTCTGGAGCATCATGCACTTCGCCAACCCTGGCCTCCTCGGCGGACGCAGCGTTTTCCAGGAGCGGTACAACGGCCCCATCGCGTCGGGCGAGCCCGACGCGGCGAAGCGCCTGCGCGCCAAGATCCGCCCGTTCGTGCTGCGCCGGATGAAGCGCGAGGTGCTCCCCGAGCTGCCGCCGCGGACCGAGGCCGTCCTCCACGTCGAGCTCGACGAGACCGAGCGCGGCGTCTACGACGCGGTGCGCGTCGCCACGAAGAAGGACGTCACCGAGAAGCTCGCCAAGGGCGGCAGCGGCAGCGTCCTCGCCGCGCTCGAGGCGCTGCTCCGGCTGCGCCAGGCGGCCTGCCACCCCGAGCTCGTGCCCGGGCAGCACGCCGAGTCCTCGTCCAAGGTGGAGCGCCTGCTCGAGGCGCTCGAGGAGGCGACCGCCGATGGCCACAAGGCGCTCGTCTTCTCGCAGTGGACGAGCCTCCTCGACCTCGTCGAGCCGCATCTGAAAAACTCCGAGATCCGCTTCACGCGGCTCGACGGCTCGACCCGTGACCGCGGCGCGGTCGTCAACGAGTTCCAGAGCGACGACGGGCCGCCGGTGATGCTGGTGTCGCTCAAGGCAGGAGGCACCGGCCTCAACCTGACCGCCGCCGATCACGTCTTCCTGCTCGACCCCTGGTGGAATCCCGCCGTCGAGGATCAGGCCGCCGACCGCGCACACCGCATCGGCCAGGACCGGCCGGTGATGGTCTACCGCATGGTCGCGAAGGACACCGTCGAGGAGCGCATCTTCGCGCTCCAGACGAGGAAGCGCGCGCTCGCCGACGTCGCGCTCGGCGACGCGAACCACGCGGGCGGGATCACCCGCGACGAGCTGCTCGCGCTCCTCGACTGATTCGCTCAGGTCGCTTGCCGGCGCGCCTGGGCGAGGATCTCCTCGGCCATCTCGTCGTCCACGAGCGACTCGGAGTCGATCATCAGCTGCTCGCCCCCACGCTTCATCCAGACGAGGGTGCGCGACCGGCGGCTGACGACGAAGCCCTCGCGCTCGAGCGCCGCGATCAGCGCCGCTGCCCTCACGTGGGCTCCCGGACGGCTTCGCGCAGGAGGCTGTTGACCGCGCCCTCGAAGCTGTCGTCGCCGGTCTTCTGGATGAGCGCCTGGATCTGCTTGCGGATGGTGTCCGGTCGGACGCCGCGCTGCGCCGCGAACTGGTCGCGCGCGAGGCCGCGCGTCCCGAGCTCGAGGAGCTCGACCTCCACCTTCGTGAGCTGGAAATCCTTCGCCCAGCGCTCCAGCGTGAGCTCGATGCGACGCTGCCCGGCCTCCTGTCGCGCCGTGACCTCCTGCGCGAGGGCCTCGAGGTGCGTCACGTCGAAGGGCTTCAGCAGGTACCGCGCACGATGGTGAAGCGTGGCGCTGACGACCTCGTGATCGACGCTTCCGGTGAGCACGTAGACGACGACGTCCGGCGAGCGCCTCCGTGCGAGATCGATGAGGTCGAGGCCCGAGCCGTCCGGCAGGTGGACGTCGAGGATGAGGCCGTCGTAGTGCCTGACGCGCAGCGCCATCCGGGCGGCGGCGCACGTTCCAACCGTCTCGACGGCGCCGTGGGCAGCGAGGCCACGGGCGAGCATGCGTCGTACCGGGCCTTCGTCCTCCACGACGAGAAACGACCTGGCGATTCTCGACATTTGCGGTGAGATCACACGGCCCGAAGGTCGCCGTCTTTACCCCTAGGGGTAATGGGATGTCGAAATGCGCCACACCCGGACCCTGCGGGTTCCCCCTATCCACGCGAGCTCAGCCGTGAGGGCCCGACGCGGAATCTCCCAGCCGGCTAGGCTGCGCACGTGAACGTCGCGACGACGGGAGCCGAGGCCCCGAAGAAGAAGAGCCGGCTCCCGAGCCTCTACGTCCAGGTGCTCGTCGCAATCGCGCTCGGCGTCCTCGTCGGGTGGCTCGAGCCCGCCTGGGGCATCGCCCTGAAGCCGCTCGGCGATGGGTTCGTGAAGCTGATCAAGATGCTGATCGCGCCCATCGTCTTCACGACGGTGACGGTCGGCATCGCCGGCATGAAGGACCTCAAGAAGGCCGGCCGCGTCGGCGGCAAGGCGGTCCTCTACTTCGAGATCATGACGACCGTGGCGCTCGTCATCGGCCTCGTGATGGCGCACGCGGTGCGGCCCGGCGCGGGCATCCACGCGTCGGCGGCCACGATGGACACGAGCGCGCTCGACAAGACGCTCGCCGGACCTCGCCCGCACGGCCTCGTCGAGCACCTGCTCGCGATCATCCCGCACAGCTTCTTCTCGGCGTTCACCGAGGGGGACGTCCTCCAGGTGCTCCTCCTCGGCGTCCTGATGGGGACGGCGCTCGCGGGCATCGGCGAGAAGGGCGCAGGCGTCGTGCACCTGCTGGAGCAGCTCTCGGCGGCCATCTTCGCGGTGGTCGGGATCGTGATGAAGCTGGCGCCGCTCGGCGCCTTCGGAGCGATGGCGTTCACGATCGGCAAGTACGGCGTGGGCACGCTCGGGTCGCTCGCCAAGCTGATGGCCGCGTTCTACGCGACCGCGCTGCTGTTCGTCTTCGTGGTGCTCGGCGCGGTGCTCCGCTCGCTCGGGCTGTCGATCTTCGCGCTCCTCCGGTACATCCGCGAGGAGCTCGTCATCGTGCTCGGGACGTCGTCGTCGGAGTCGGCGCTGCCGCGGCTCATGGACAAGCTCGAGAACCTGGGATGCGCGCGCACGGTGGTGCGCCTCGTCGTTCCCACCGGGTACTCGTTCAACCTCGACGGGACGGCGATCTACCTCACGCTCGCGTCCCTCTTCGTGGCCCAGGCGCTCGACGTGCCCCTCTCGTTCGGCGACGAGCTACGCCTGCTCCTCGTGCTGCTGCTCACGTCGAAGGGAGCCGCCGGCGTGACGGGCTCCGGCTTCGTGACGCTCGCCGCGACGCTCGCCAGCACCGGCAGCGTGCCCGTCGCGGGGATCACGCTGCTGCTCGGGATCGATCGCTTCATGTCGGAGGCGCGCGCGCTCACGAACTTCGTCGGCAACGCCGTCGCCACGCTGGTCGTCGCGAAGTGGGAGAACGAGCTCGATCTCGACCGCGCGAAGGCCGTCCTGCGCGGCGAGCCCGTGCCCCCGCGCGAGCACGAGTGAGCCGCGGCTCAGCGCGCGGTCAGAGGCCGATCGACCCGCCGCACGGGACGTTGACCGACTGCGGCTCGTTCATGCCGACCTTGATGCGATGCGCGCCGCACGAGAGCGTGACGACGCCGTCGTTCACGCGCTTGTAGTTGCCGTCGACGACGACCACGCGGAGCTTCGGATCGACCGTCACGTTGCCGGTCGACGACTGCACGGCGGGCGCGGCGGCCTTCGGGGTCGGCGCTGCCGCGGCTCATGGACAAGCTCGAGAACCTGGGATGCG
>JAQBQL010000089.1 GCA_028287035.1 Labilithrix sp.
GGTGGCGGGCGGCGCCCCCGGGTCGACCGGCGCGGTCGCGGGTGCGGCGGTGGTGGCGACCGGGACCGACGAGGCGGCCGCGTCGGTCTTGTCCTTCGAGAGCGCGTCACACGCCGCGAAGAACGGCGCGGCGGCGAGGATCGCGAGGGGAACGCACAGGAGATGGCGGCGCATGGCCCGAGCATACGACAGTGATGAGCTCCGGCGCGATCACGGGCTTCGCGGCTTCTCGTTCACCACGCCCCCGTGTCACAATCGCGCCCACGTGAGCGCCCCCGAAGACAGCAACCGGCCGCCGGACGACGAGATCGCCGACAGCACGCGGCGTCCCGACGCGCCGCCGACCTCGCGCCTCGGGCGGCTCGGGCGGCTCGCTGCGCTGTCGACGCGCGCGCTCCCGATGGCGGCAGAGGCCGCGCGGCGCGCCGCGTTCGGCAAGCGTCGCACCGAGGAGGACGAGCTCGCCGCGCAGCAGCGCGTCCTCGAGAATGCACGGAAGACCGCCGAGGCGATGCTGAAGACGCTCGGCGAGATGAAGGGCCTCCCCCTCAAGCTCGGGCAGATGGCCTCGTACATCGACGGCCTCGCGCCGCCGGGCTACGAGGACAAGTTCCAGGAGGTCCTGAAGAAGCTGCAGGCGAAGGCGCCGCCGCTCTCGCGCGAGGCCGCCGTGCAGGTCATCACGAAGGAGCTCGGCCCGCCCGGCGAGGTCTTCGCCGCGTTCGAGCCCGACCCGTTCGCCGCCGCGAGCATCGGCCAGGTGCACCGCGCG
Source organism: Labilithrix sp. (assembly GCA_028287035.1). The sequence goes on from JAQBQL010000089.1 coordinate 773, forward strand.
ACCACGCAGGCCGGCGACTCGGTCGCGGTCAAGGTGCAGTACCCGGGCATCGACAAGGCCATCGAGAACGACCTGAAGAGCGTGTCGCTGCTCGAGTCGATGATCGCGCCGGTCGGCCGCAAGTACCACACGAAGGAAGCGCTCGACGAGATCAAGGCGGTCTTCCTCGCCGAGCTCGACTACCGCGCGGAGGCCGAGAACGCCGAGACGTTCCGCGCCATCCACCAGGGCGACGACGCCATCGTCATCCCGCGCATCTTCCACTCGTACTCCACGCGCCGGGTCATCACGACGGAGCTCATCGGCGGCGAGGACTACGCGTCGTTCTGCGCGCGCGCCGATCAGGCAGAGCGCAACGCGACCGCCGAGACGATCTGGCGGTTCATGTTCCGCGCGCTCTTCCGTCACGGGTGGCTCTACGCGGACCCGCATCCCGGGAACTACCGGTTCCTCGGCGGCGGGCGCGTCGCCTTCCTCGATTTCGGCTGCATCAAGGTCGTGCCCGATCACCTGCTGACCGGCACGAAGCGCTACACGGTCGCCGCGATGGATGGCCAGTGGGACGAGTTCGAGAAGGCGTGCGTCGACGTCCTCGGCTACGACCCGACCGACCCCGAGGCCTACCGGCTCTTCATCGACTACACGAAGCTGCTGCTCGAGCCGCTCACGCGCGACGAGCCGTTCCGGCACACCCACAAGGTGGCGCGCGAGGCGGTGGCGTTCCTGGTCCGCGGCGGACAGAAGCTCACGAAGCCGAAGGACGGCGCGATCCTGCCCACCCTGCCGAAGCCGATCCACCCGCCGCAGGAGCACATGTTCATGAACCGCCTGCAGTGGGGGCTCGCCAGCGTCATGGCCGGCATCGGCGGCGAGGGCAACTACCGGCGCATCGCGGAGCCCTGGATCCGGGGACCGCGCGTGCCCATCGGATGAAGGCGCGCGGGCGGTCGTACGGCGAGGGCGACGAGAACCTCCTCGTGCACGCCGACAACCTGAAGGCGCTGCGGGCGCTCCGCAAGCGGTTTGCCGGTCAGGTGCGCTGCGTCTACCTGGACCCGCCGTTCAACACCGGGCGCACGTTTGCAGAGTACACCGACCTGCTGACCCCCGCCGCCTGGGTCGCGATGATGAAGCCGCGCCTCGAGGCGCTCGTGCCGCTCCTCGCCGAGGACGGCGCGGTGTTCGCAGAGATCGACGACACGCAGCTCGCGCCCCTCACGCTGCTGCTCGACGAGGTGCTCGGCGCGCGCAACCGCATCTCGACCATCACCGTCGTGCGGAGCGGCGCGACCGGTCACAAGGCGATCAACGCGGGGCCGGTGCACGTGAGCGATTTCCTGCTCGCCTACGCCCGCGAGAAGAAGAAGTGGCGGTACCGGCCGCAGGTCCGCGTGCGCGACGGCCTCGACCCCGCCTACGGCACGTGGCTCGACGAACCCGCGGCAGCCCCGGCCCGCTGGACCTTCCGCCCGCTGCGCGCGGCGATCGCCGAGGCGCTCGGCTTCGCGACGTCCGCGGCCGCGGTGAAGGCGCTGGGGCGCGAGGGCCTCGCGGCGCGCGTGCGCGAGATGGCCCTCCGCCGGCCCGAGCACGTCGTCCGCTTCGCGCAGCCGCGCTACGAGGCGATCGGCCGGGCCGCGCAGGAGATCGTCGATCGTTCGCGCGCTGCCCCGGCGGAGATCTTCGTCCTCGAGCGCGAGGGACGCGCCCCCTTCATCGTCCGCGCCGGAAACCGGATCCTCTTCCTGCGTGACAAGGTGCGCCTCGTCGGCGATCGTCCGGCCATCGTCGAGCCGCTCACCAACGTGTGGACCGACGTGCCGTTCCAGGGCATCGCCCGCGAGGGCGGCGTCGTGTTCACCCGCAACAAGAAACCCGAGAAGCTCGTGGCGCGTGTGCTGGCGATGTCGACCGACCCCGGAGACCTGGTGCTCGACCCGTTCCTCGGGAGCGGCACCACCGCGGCGGTCGCGCACAAGATGGGGCGGCGCTGGATCGGCATCGAGTCGGGCGCGCACCTGACGACCCTCGCCGAGCCGCGCCTCGCGCGCGTGGTCGCGGGCGAGGACCTCACCGGGATCACCGCCGAGACCGGCTTCAAGGGCGGCGGCGGGTTCCGCGTGATGGAGCTCTCGTGAAGGCGCACGCGGCGATCTTTGCCGCGCTGGCGACCGCCCTCGCCGGCTGTCCGCACCGCGCGGCCCCTGCTCCGGCGTCGACCACCGACGGCGGCTCCCAGGCGAGCGACGGCGCGAGCGCGATCGACAGCGGAAGCCCGCCGGCCCTGCCGGGCGCGTGGACGGAGCTCGTCCGCGAGAGCCGGTGGAAGGAGGCCGACGAGTCGCTGGCGGCGCTCGCCGAGGGCGAGCAGAAGAAGCCCGAGGTGCGGTTCGTGCGCGCGCGCGTGGCCCTCGCGCTCGGCCGCCACGCGGAGGCGGTCACGCGCGTCGACAAGCTCGAGGAGGAGCTGCCCTTGCTGCGCGATGCGATCGCCAAGGTGCGCGCGCAGGGAGCGCTCGTTGCCGGCCCCTTCGACCGCGCCGCCGAGTGGTATGCGGCGCGGTCGAGCCCGAGCGCGTGGCTCTCCGCCGCCGAGGCCTGGGACAAGCAGAACGATCCGGTGCGGGCCCGCGCCCAGTGCGACCGCGTGATCAACGAGCCGAAACGGTCCCGCGCCGCCGAGGAGAAGGCGCGAGGGCTCCGCATGAAGCTCGTTCGCGCGAAGGAAGGTGACGCGGCCGCGCTCGCCGACGCGCGCTGGCTCGCCATCAACGCGCTCGACGACGCGACGGCGACGCAGGCCGGCGCGCTGCTCGACCGGACGACGCCGCGGCCCGCGCCGCTCGAC
>JAQBQL010000091.1 GCA_028287035.1 Labilithrix sp.
CCTTCTGCGCCGCCGCGCTGCCCGGCGGTCGTGCAGCCGCAGCCCCCGGCGTCGAAGCGCTCGGTCACCGGGGCGGCCGGCACGCTGCAGTCGAGCACCGTCGCCGCGCGCGGCGCGCCGCCCTGATCGAGCTTCGTCGCGACGTTGCCGGTGTTCGCGTTGTCGTGGTGGAAGGACTCCCACTCGACGTGGCCGGTGGCGCTGCCCTTGGTGCGCCACGCGAAGAGGTAGCCGTCGCGGGTGCCGGTGACGACCTCGAGCGAGCGCGCCGCGTCGCCGTCGATGTCGCCGACCGCGGTCGCCGACGCGATCCAGCCGTTCGTGAACTTCGGAAATCCCGGCGCCTCGCGGCCACAGCCGTCGGTCGCGTGGAGGAAGTAGCCGCCGGTGCCCACGATGGCCTCGGGATAGTCGTCGCCGCTCACGTCGGCGATCGTCTGGTTCACGAGGAACGTGTAGTCCTCGAGCACGACGGGCATGCCCGGCAGCATCTTGCCGGTCTTGCCGCTCCAGAAGGCGAGCAGGTGCTGCCCCGGGTTCGCGCGCCGCCCGCCACCGGTGAGGGAAGAGGCGAGGGAGAGCGATCCGCCGGACATGATGACGTCCGGCACCCCGTCCTGATCCATGTCGCCGATGGCCGGCTGGCTGAAGAGCGGGAAGAACACGTCGGGCTGCGCCTTCGCCTGCTCGCCGAAGATGCTGGTCGAGTCGAAGCCGTCGAGCTCGCCGGTGGTCGCCTGGCGCGGCGGGAGGCGGTTCGGGGGATCGTCGCGGCCGGTCTGCACGCCGGGGTCGGCCTTCACGACGAGCGGGGGCGCGCCGTTGCCCTGCACGAGCACGTCGGACCGGCCGTCACCGTCGAAGTCGGCGACCGCCTGCGAGGCAACGATGCCCTCGGCGACGACCGGGAACAGCTTCAGGCTCGTCACCGTGACCGGCCAGTTCGGCAGGTACGGGCCGCCCGGCGCCGCGTTGCCGCGCCCGTCGACCGCGAACACCTGCCCGCCGCCGCCGCCGAGACCGACCTGCTCGTTGGAGCCCGAGATGATCTCGGGGATGCCGTCGCCGTTCAGGTCCGCGACCGTGGGCGTCGCCATGATGCGGCTCGGCCCCGAGGTCGGGTTGCCGGTGCCGACGAGCGCGACCGGGAAGCCGGGCAGGGCGGTGCCGTCGGCGCGGAACACGTGGATGTTCCCGTCGAACGCGCCGATCACGATCTCGGGTTTCCCGTCCCGGTCCATGTCGATGACGACCGGAGCGCCGTAGGTGCCGCGCGCGAAATCATGCGTCACGTCCATGCAGGGGCCGGTGGCCGGCTTCGTCGGATCGAGCGAGCACGACGGAACGAGCGGCAACCGCTTCGGCCAGCCGGGCAGGTCCTGGCCCTTGCCGTCGATCGCGTAGAGGGTGCCGGCCCACGTCGCCATGACGATGTCGAGCTTGCCGTCGCCGTCGAGGTCGGCGACCGCGGGCGCGGAGACGAGCGCCTCGCGCGCGAGGTCGGGATCCACGCCGCCGCCGTTCGGCTGCGAGCCCGCCTTGTAGGCCGGCGCCGACAGGTAGCTCGGGACGGCCGGGTCGCTTCCGTCCGCGACGAGCCCGTCGATGCGGCGCGTGCGGTACGGGAACCCGGCGAGCTCCGCGGGCATGCCGCTTCGCAGCGTGTAGACATGGATCCGGCCCGAGCTGTCGGGCGCGACGATGTCACGCACGCCGTCACCGTCGATGTCGGCGAGCTTCGGGCTCGCCTCGACGGACGCGCCGAGGGCGAGCGGGAATCCGGGGAGGAGGTCGGGGTCGACGAGGTCCGGGTTCTTGTCGTTCGTCACGGACACGACGCGCCGCGCCTCGCCGCGGACGTCGCCGCTGTCGTAGTGCGCGACCGCCTGCACGCGCACCGAGATGGTGCGGTCGTTCTCCCCGAGCGGTGAGTCGGGGTCTCGCTCGTGCTTCGTGTTCACCGCGCGGAGATCGAGCTGCGCCAGCGGCGTCGCCCCGCCCGTCATCGTGGCGCCGGGCACGTTGAGCAGCGGCGGCGCGAGATCCTGGTACGCGCTCTCGTCGGGCTCGACGCCCGGCGCCCATTGCACCCGCACGTCGTAGGCGCGGGCGCGCGTCGCCGCGACCCGGCCCATGATCGACACGAGGCCGCTCTTCTGGTCGAGCGGCGCGAACCACGTCGGCGAGACGACGTCGACCTCGGGCGGGATCTGCCCGTCCTGGATGGCCTGCATCATGCGCGCGGCGTTGGCGCGGCCGTACCCGAAGCGCTGATCGAAGCCGGGGTGCGAGAAGAAGTACGCGGACTCGGGGCCGCGCGACTCGGCAACGTCGACGTCGTCGGCGTACGTCTTGAAGAGCTGCATGACCTCCTCGGCGCTGAGATCGAGACCGACCTTCTTCGCCATCGAGAACGCGAGCCCGGCGATGCCGCTGCTCCGGCCGGTGGCCTCGCTCGAGCAGCTCGTCGCGCTGATGCTGAGGGCGAGATGGCCGCCGTAGTTCGAGCACGTGTCGAACGTGAGGTAGCTCGTGGCCGTCTCGACGTCGTTGTCGTAGCGGATCGAGTGCACGGTCAGCGTGTGGTTCGAGGTGGCCGGCGCGTTGTGGTGGCGCGAGTTCTCGTCGGCCATGCTCGCCATCACGATGGCGCCCTTGGCGTACGCGTAGTCGATGGCGGCCCGCGCGAACGCGGTGCTGTTGATGGTCCCGAGCGCCTCCTGCACGACCTTGACGCCCTGGTCGGCGCCGTAGATGACCGCCTTGCCGAAGTCGTTCGAGTCGGTGATGAAGCTGTTGCCGACGCGGAGCGGGATGAACCGGCAGCCCGGGCACACGCCGGGATCGCCGCTGCCGTTGTTCGCTTGGGCGGAGCTGTCCTCCGCCTCGCCCGTGCCGTGTCCGTACCGGGTGTCGTCGTACGGGTCGTTGTCGTTCTTGAAGAAGTCCCAGCCCGCGATGTCGTCGGTGTACCCGTTCGCGTCGTCGTCGACGCCGTCCGAGAAGAGCGTGATGAGGTCGCCGGGGTCGAGGATGCAGTTGCGATTGACGTCGCCCTTGATGCGCTCGGGGCCGGCAACGGTGCGCGCGCCGTCGGTGAAGCACGTCTCGCCGGCCACCACGGGCGCGATGCGCGCGTCGTCGCGGTAGTCGCCGACGCTGAAGACGCCGTCACCGTTGCAGTCGTAGCCGGCGAGGTCGCCCGTGCCGCCGCACGCCTCGCCGGTCTTCGTCCTCGGGCGCTTGTCGCCGCGGAGCTCGGCGGCGTTCAGCGCGACCCTCTCGACGAGGTCCGGGTTCTCCCACTCGATGCCCGAGTCGATGACCGCGATGTGCACGTCGTCACGACCGACCGTGTACGTCCACGCCTTGTCGATGCTCATGCCGGACGCGGCGAGCTTCAGGTCGGCGCCGGTGAGCGGCTGGTTCGTCTTCCGCTCGGGGAGGTACGAGAGGTAGTTCCACGGCCCGTGGTAGTCGTTCGGCCAGTTGGCCTGGTCTCTCATGTCTGCCCCTTGGGCAGGCGGCCATGCGGCCTGCGCCTCGTGGGTGCGGAAGGCCGAGACGGAAAGGGCGAGGACGCCCACCAGGGAGGCGGCGCGAAGGAAGGGCAGGCGCATCAGGCGTGCACGCTACCAGCAGCGTGCGCGCCCCGGGTGGGACCCCACCCCGATCGAGACGCGGATGAGCCCCGCGCCGCGCCGCGTCAGTATTCGCCGAAGAGGTCCTGGATGCGCGAATCGAGGGCGGTCGCGATCTTGTAGAGCGACGAGATCGATGCGCTCGATTCGGCACGCTCGATCTGGGAGAGGAGCGACACCGAGAGGTTCGTGCGCCGGGCCATCTGCTTCAGGGTGAGATCCTTCTCCTTGCGGAGGTTCCGGATCGTGTCGCCGATCACCTTGTGCAGCTTCTCTTCGGGCGTGCGCGCGAGGCCCTTCTTGCGCATCACGCGGTCGAGCACCTCGCGGAACTCGTCGACGTTGAAGGGCTTCTTCAGGTAGTCGACGGCATCGAGCTTCATCGACGCCACGGCGGTCTCGAGGTTCGGGTAGCCCGTGAAGATCACGACCGCGACGTCGGTGTCGATCTTGCGGATCTTCTTGAGGGCCTCGATGCCATCGAGCTTCGGCATCATCAGGTCGAGGATGATGAGGTGGTAGCCCCCGTTCTTGACCTCGTCGTCGATGGTCGTCGGGTCGCTCATCGTCTTGACGCCGTAGCCGTCGCGCTCGAGGAGCGTCTGCATGTAGTCGCAGATGGCCCGATCGTCGTCGACGATGAGGATCCTCACCGAAGGCACCACCGGCTGCGGGTCCATCTTCGCGTCCGGGCTCGTCTGAACGTCGGCGGTCATTACAGTGTAGCTTGACAGAGATCCGCTCCGGGTGAACCGGCGGAATGCGCTGCGCGGCCAAAAAGGTAGGAGTCACGTATCGTTGGACGATTCCGCTCCGGGCGTATCGACACGATGACGCGAATACCGTTGACGGGTGGGGGCCGGGAAGAGCATATAGGCCGCCTTCGAGGCTGGCCCGCTGGGAAAGCCGCCGAAGTTTCCGGGGCGTAGCGCAGCCTGGTAGCGCACCTGGTTCGGGACCAGGGAGTCGGAGGTTCAAATCCTCTCGCCCCGACAGAGACACGGAAGCGACGAGCGAGCGCCGAGGGTAACCCCCTCCGGCGCTCGTTCCGCTTTGTCCGCCGGCCCGCGTGCTAGAGCGCCGCCATGCGCGTGACAGTGCTCGGGGCCGGTTACATGGGCAGCGCGATGGCGGAGGTCGCCGCGATGCAGGGGCACGACGTGCGCCTCTGGGGCACGTGGCTCGACGACGCGCTCGTCGATGCGGTCGCGAAGAAGCAGCCTCACCCGCGGCTCGAGAAGACGCTCGACGCGCGCATCACCGCGCTCCGTTCCGCCGAGCTCGCCTCGGCGCTCGAGGGCGCCGAGCTCGTCGTGCACGGCGTCAGCAGCGAGGGCGCGGTCGCGGTCATGGAAAAGGCCGCCGCGCACCTCCCGGACGTTCCCATCCTCAGCGTTACCAAGGGGTTCCTGAAGTCCGCCTCGGGCCGGATGGACCGCGTCGACCGCGTGCTCGCCGAGGTGGCGGGCCGCCCCTTGCGCTTCGTCCACGCGGCCGGCCCGGCCAAGGCCTTCGAGATCGCGCGGCAGGTGATGACGCTCATGTGCTTCGCGGGCAGTGACGCCGACGCGGCGCTCTGCCGGGACGCGATGAGCGCGCCCCACATGCGCATCGCCACGAGCGACGACATCGCGGGCGCCGAGATCTGCTCGGCGCTCAAGAACGCGTACGCCACCGGCCTCGGCCTGTGGGACGGGCTCGTGGGGGCCGACTGCCACAACGCGCGCGCCGCCTGCTTCTCGCAGAGCATCACCGAGATGGCCGCGCTCGTGAAGGCCGGAGGCGGCCGCGTCGAGACCGCGTACGGCGCGCCGGGCGTCGGCGACCTGCACGTCACGGCGGCGGCGGGCCGGAACCGCGCGTTCGGCGAGGGCGTCGGCAAGGGCCGGCCGGCCCGCGAGGTGGCGAGCACGATGCTCGCCGCCGGCAAGCTGACCGAGGGCTACCCGGCTATCCAGACCGCCTGGATCTGGGCCAAGGAGAACGGCGTCGGCGACCTGCCGCTGCTCGCCGCCCTCCACGCGATCATCTGGGAGGACGCGCCCGTCGCGGACACCCTCGCGAAGCTCACGTTGACCGCGACGTGACGTGCGGCCGCGGGCGCGGTACGTCTCCGTCATGAGCCTCCTCCGCGCCGCGCCGGGCCTGCTTCTCGCGACCCTCCTCTCGTCCGGTCTCGTCGGCTGTCAGAAGAAGAAGGAAGAGGAGGCGCCTCGGCCCGAGCCCCACGCGCAGGCCACCGGCCCCATCGCGATCACGGTGGGGGACGACGGCTTCAAGCCCGACAACGTCAAGGTGAAGAAGGGCACGCCGGCCACCCTCGTCTTCACCCGCACCAGCGACGACACGTGCGCGACCGAGGTGGTGTTCCCTCAGCTCAACATCAAGAAGGAGCTTCCGAAGGGCGCGCCCATCAGCGTCGACATCCCGACCGACAAGGAGCAGACGCTCGTCTTCCAGTGCGGCATGGGCATGTACAAGAGCGCGGTCGTCGTCTCCGCGAACTGAGCGCTAGCCCTTCACGAGGGCGGCGCGGATGCTCTCCTCGAGGATGCCGAGCAGCTCCTCGAGGTCGGCGTCTTCGATGACGAGCGGCGGGCAGAGGTACACCGTGTCCCCGAGCGGGCGGAGGTAGGCGCCGCGGCGGCGTCCCTCGGCATAGACGCGCCAGCCCGAGTCGCTCAGGTAGTCGCTCGTCTCCGCGAGGTCGGCCGCGCCGATCATGCCGAGCGTTCGCACGCGGGCGACCCCCGGGATCTCGGCGATGCGCGCGAAGCCGGCGGCGAGGATCCGTGCCTTGCGCTGGCTCTGGGCGAGCACCTGCTCGTCCTCGTAGATGCGAAGGACCTCGCGCGCGAGGCTCGCGCCGATCGGGTTGCCACAGAAGGTGTGGCCGTACCAGAGCGCGCGCGAGCCGTCGCCGCCGCGGAAGGTGTCGTAGACCTCGCTCGTCACGAGCGCGGCGCCGAGCGGGATGATCGAGGCCATCGCCTTGCCGATGGTCATGATGTCGGGCGTGATGCCCGCGTGATCGCAGGCCCACATCGGGCCGGTCCGTCCGTAGCCGGTGAACACCTCGTCGATGACGAGCAACACGTCGTGCTTCTTCGTGAGCTCGCGCACCTCGCGCAGGTACTCGGGCGGGTAGATCCGCATGCCGGCGGCGCCCTGCACGAGCGGCTCGAGGACGACCGCCGCGAGGGTGTCGTGCTCGTTCTCGATGAGCGTTCGCAGCGCCGCGAACGCACGCTCGTAGCCGGCCTCGTCGGGGAAGGGCACCTTCAGGCACTCGAAGAGCACGCTCGCGAAGGGGCGCCGGTACACCTCGACGCCGCCGAGGCTCGAGGCGCCGAGGCTGTCGCCGTGGAAGGCGCCATCGAGGGCGACGAAGCGCGTCTTCTTCGGCTGGTCGCGGTGCTGCCACGTCTGGATCGCGACCTTCACCGCGACCTCGTTGGCGGTCGAGCCGTTGTCGGTGAAGAAGACGCGGTCGAGGCCGGGCCGGGCCACGGCGACGAGGTCACGCGCCAGCGCCGCGGCGGGCTCGTGGGCGATCCCGCCGAGCGCGCAGTGCGCCAGCGTGCTTGCCTGCTCGACGAACACCTTCACGAGCCGCGGATGGCTGTGACCGAGCGCGGCCACCCACCATGACGAGTTGCCGTCGAGGAGGCGCGTGCCGTCGGCCTCGTAGAGCGAGGAGCCCTCGGCGCGAGCCACGACGATCGGGTCGGTCCTCTCCCACGTATCGACGGGAGTGTACGGATGCCAGACGTGCGCCCGGTCGAGCCGCACGATCTCGTCACGCGTGAGAGGGGACCGCGTCATCGCATCACTTCTTCGCGCCGGCGTCCTTGCCCGCGGCGGCCTTGCCGGCGTCGCCCGCGCCCGCGTCGGCGCCCCCGGCCGGCGTCATCACCATCGACGGATCCATCGGCGCGTCGTGATCGACCTTGATGGTGCGCGTCGTCGAGTTCCACGGCCCCTCGATGAGCTTGTTCGCGCTGTCGAGGAGCTCCACCTTCAGCTGGTAGGAGCCGTTCTGCAGGTTGTCGAGGTAGAGCGGCGTCCCGAACTTCTCGACGCTGCCCTCGATCGGCTTGTCGACGCCCGGCCCGGTGACTGTGACGTGGACGTGCTCCTTGCCCTCGGCGAGCGTCACGTTGGCGACCTGGAAGTCGACGAGCACGTGGTTCGCCATCTCGCCGTTGTATTCACCCTTGGGGCGGCTGTAGATGAGCATCGGCTTCTTCGTCGGGTCCGCGGCGCCGGCCGTCTTCTTCCCGATCCAGAAGGGGACGATCGCGAGCGCGTCCTTCGTCTTCACCGACTCGTGGTTGGCGCGGCTCGGGAAGGCCACGAGCACGTGGAGGCCCTCGGCCGGCGCGTCGCCGGCGAGGAGATCGCTCAGCTTCGTCGCGTCCTTCGTGTCGTAGATCGGCTTGTACGGCTTGTTGTCGAGGATGAGGTGGACGTGGCTCGAGCCCTTCGACGTCTGCCAGCCCTTCACGTCGAGCCGCACCGCGAAGTCGCCAGCGGTCTTCGCGTCGAGGACCTGGTCACGCGCGGGCGACGTGATCCTCACCACGGGGAGCGGCGCCGTCGGATCGGGGCTGGCCGCGCCGGGGGTCAGCGTGACGGGCGGAGCGGGCGCCTTGCTGGGCGTGCCCTGCTCGGAGGGCGCGGTCGACGCGGGCGCGGCCGATGCCGAGGCGGGCG
>JAQBQL010000097.1 GCA_028287035.1 Labilithrix sp.
CCCATGGGCGCGCCCATGTTGGTGATCCGCATCTCTTCCCACTCGACGCGCGCGATCCCGAAATCGAGGATCTTGGCGCGCTCGACGCCGGCCTCGTCGTGCACGAGATAGATGTTTGCCGGCTTGAGATCGCGGTGCACGACCCCGGCGGCGTGGATCGCGACGAGCGCCTCGGTGACGTTCGTGGCGATCGGCGCGAGCTCGTCGACCGTGAGGCGCCCCTTGTCGCGGAGGCGCGCGGCGAGCGGCTCGCCGACGAGCAGCTCCATGACGAGGTACGACGTGCCGTCCGGCAGGTGACCGTGGTCGATGACCTCGACCACGTTGGGATGCCACGCGAGCCCGAGCGCCTCGGCCTCGCGGCGCAGGCGATCGGAAGCGACCGCGTCATGGGCGGTGGCGGCGCGAAGGAGCTTGATGGCGACGGGGAGCCCGTCGGTGATGCGCGTGGCGCGGTAGATGACGCCGCTCGCCCCCGAGCCCATGCGCTCGGCGATGCGGTACTGACCGGCCACGACGTTGCCCTCGAGATCGCCGGCGCCGGCGTCCCTCGCGTTCTCGCGCAGGGCGAGGCTCCGCTCGAGCGCCGAGACGCGCATGGCCTGCGCGGAGGACTCGACCTTCCGCTCGCGATCGCGCGCCCAGACGAGGCCGGCGCCGCCGAGCACGATGGGCAGGCCGAGGGCGGCGAGCGCGCCGATCATGCCGTGGGTGGCGGCGAGCGATCCGCCGCCCAGCACGACGCCGGCGAGCGCGCCGATCGACACGCCCTGGAACGGCGTGGGCGGGCGCCACGTGACCTCGAACTCCTGCGCGTCCTCGGTGCGTCCGAGCTCCTTCACCGCGCCCGCGGCGAACCCGAAGAGCACCGGCACGACGGCCAGCTCGAGGGCGCGGGCCCGCGCGAGGAGGCCGTCCTTCTCGAGCGAGGGATCGTGGCCGATGCGCACGCGCCCCCGCCAGTAGCCGGGCTTCTTCGACGTCTCTTCCCACTGCGTGGTGCGCCCGTGCTCGCTGTCCGACGAATCGAGACGCGCGAACGCATCCTCGGGGGCGCGGGTGCCGCGAAGGAGGCGCGCCCACGTGCCGAGGTTCTCGGGCGCGACGAGGTACGGCCCGGACTCGGCGAGGGCGCCCGGCGCGATCTCCTCGAAGCTCTTGAGCGCCCCATGGAGCGCGGCGAGCGGAAGGAGACGCGTCTCGTCCGCGAGGTCGGGCCGGCCGAGGCGCAGCGACGCGAGCCACGCGTCGGCGGCCTTCGCGCCCTTCTTCGCCTCGAGGCAGAGGAGGAGCGCCTTGATCTTGGACGCGCTCGTCTGTCCGGTCGGAAACGTCTCGTGGACCTTCACGGGTGAGCCTTCGAGGCTACGCGGAGCGCCGCGCGACCGGTAGCCTCGATGCGCGATCGCCCCCGAGGTCGCTCGAGCGCGAGCGCAGGATGTGGGCAGGGGCCCCCGCGGCCTTGCGCTAGCATCCGCGCGATGGCGGAGGAGCACGGGCCGAGCGCGATCGTCCAGGACGCGGCGTGCGCGGAGCGCGTGATCGTGCTCGAGGCGCGCATGCCCGGGCGCACCACGTTCGTCCTGGTCGCCGCGACCTCGCGTCCGGCGGGCGATCCGGGGCGGAGCGGCGTCGGCCTCCTCGCGAAGGGGGCGCTCAAGGAGCTCTGGGGCGGCAAGCTGCCCGCCGGCGCGATGCGCCAGCGTGGACGCGAGGAGAGCCTCGTGAAGGCGCGGCTCCTCGCGGTGCACGAGGGCGCGCTCCTCTTCGAGCCCTGGTCGTCGCGCGACGAGAACCCGGAGCGCGCCCCCGAGCTCGCCGCCCGCGCCGAGGACGGACGCTGGCCGGCGCTCGTCCGGGCGCTGCGGGTCCAGAACGGCCGCGTCGTGACCACCGATCTGCCGCCCCCGAAGGGGCTCGCGCCGTTCCTCGAGACGTTCGACCGGGAGCGCGACGGGCTCGAGCAGCGCGGCGTGGCGATGGCCGAGGCGCTCGCCGCGGACGCCATCGACGTCCGGCGCGCCGAGCTCGCGCGCGCCCTAGAGAAGGCGCAGCAGCGCATCACGCGGAGGCGCGCGGCCATCGGCGAGGACCTCGCGAAGATCGCGCAGGCCGAGCGCATCGCCGCCCAGGCGCAGTGGCTCATCGGCGAGGCGAAGCGCACGCCGCGCGGCGCGACCCGGCTCGTCGTCACCGACTGGTCGAGCGGCGAAGCCGTCCCGCTCGAGGTGCCGCTCGATCCCGCGAAGAGCGCGAGCGACCAGGTCGAGGCGATGTTCAAGCGCGCCAAGCGGCTGAAGCTCGGCGGACGCATCGCGAGCGAGCGGCTCGCGCAGGCCGACGACCAGTGGCTCGCGGTCGGCGAGGCGCTCGAGGCGCTCCGGTCCGCGGCGTCGCTGGCGCTCGTCGAGGAGGCGGGCCGCGAGGCGAAGCGGCGTGCGCCGCGCGACGTCGTCCTCCCGGGAGCGGCGGCGGCGGGCGGCGGGGCTCGCACCAAGGATCCCTCGGGCACGGGACGGCGCGTCGCCTACCGCACGTTCCTCTCGCGCGCCGGCACGAAGGTCCTCGTCGGCAAGGGCGCGGGCGACAACGACACGCTCACCCAGCGCGTGGCGAGGCCTCACGATCTCTGGCTCCACGCCAAGGACCGCACCGGCGCGCACGTCATCCTCCCGCTCCAGAAGGGCGCCTCGCCGGGCGCCGAGGACCTCGTGGACGCCGCGCACCTCGCCGCCCATTTCTCGGACGCGCGTGACGAGAAGGCGATCGATGTACAATACACGCCGAAGCGATACCTCCGTAAGCCGAAGGGCTCGGCGCCCGGCGCGGTCGTCGTGGACCGCGAGAAGGTGCTCGTGCTGCGCGTGGAGCCGGCGCTGCTCAGGCAGCTACTCGAGCGCGAGGAGCTGTGACGGAGCTCGTGCCGGTCGCGCAAACGAGCGCAGAGACCAGCGCAGGGCGACGAACGCGCGGACGGATGAACCACCGCGCGCCGGGAGCGGGCCGGACCCATCCGCGGGGGCAGCGGTGGGCCAGTGCGCGAAGGGGTCTGCGGGAGCCCGCGCGCGCCGCGCCCGCTTCCGAATCGGAAGTGGAGCCGAGCGTCGGCAGACCACGGCGTCGACGCCCGCGGCCGCGGCCGTCCCGTCTCGTCTCGTCTCGTCTCCCCCATCATCAAAAAAACTAGCCGTAGAGCCTGTGGGAAGGGTGGGCAGCGGAAGCAGCGACGGTGGGCAGCGGGGTCAACTGCCCGCGTCCCCTTCACCAGTCTCGCCAGCCGCCAGCAGGGCAGTTGTCCCCGCTGTCCACCGGCGCGCCGCTGTCCACGCTTTCCACAGGCCACTAACCCTGACGCGCCATCGACTTCCGAATCGGAAGTGAAGCCCTCCATCGAAGATTGGTATCTTCAAGGACTCGAGCGATTAGGAACTAGGCAATAGCTCGTATGGATATCCCTAGAGCGATGTTCTATGTTCGGGGGATGACGAGCACCAACCCGTCTGCGTTCTCGGATGTCGAGCTTCTTGCCAATCTCCGCGGGCTACGCGCGGAGCGTCGGCGCATCGACGCGCGCGAGATCGCGCTGCTCGTCGAGGTGGAGGCTCGCCGGCTCGATGCGCGCTCCGCGTGCCCCTCGCTTTACGAATTCTGCCGGCGGGTGCTCGAGATGAGCACGGCGGGCGCGTTCCGGCGCGTGATCGCGGTGAAGCTCGCGCGGCGTTTTCCGCGGCTGCTCCAGGAGCTATCGGCCAATCGCATCACGCTGTCGACCATGGTGCTGCTCGACGGTCATGTCACGGGTCAGAATTTCGATGCCCTGCTCGACGCGGTCGCGTGCAAGACCACTGCAGAAGTGGAGGCGCTGCTGCTGGAGCGGCGTCCGAAGCCGGATGTGCCGGCGCGCGTGTCCAGGGTCGAGGAGCAGGCGCCTCTCCTCTCGAGCGTGGGCTCGGCGGGCGTGCCGATGCCGGGCAATGCGACGCTGCAGCCACTCGGGGAGGAGCGGTATGCGCTGCAGGTCACAATCAGCAAGCGGCTGCACGAGCAGATCGAGCTCGCGCGCGATCTCCTCGGTCATCGTCATCCCGATCGCGACCTTGCCGCCGCGCTCGAGCAGGCGTTCGAGCTGCTCGTCGCGAAGCTGCGGAAGGAACGCCTCGGCGACGCGGCGCGCCCGCGCACGACCTCTCGCACGGCGAAGGCATCCGGCGTTTCGCGGGCGTCGCTCCGCGAGGTCGTCGCGCGCGATGGCATCGGCTGCACGTACCGGGATGCCGCCGGCAACGTCTGCGGCTCACGCGTGCGGCTCGAGGTGGATCATGTCGAGGCGAGGGCGCTCGGTGGGCGCAACGTGCCCGACAATCTTCGAATATACTGCAGGGCTCACAACCAGCTGCACGCGGTGGAAGACTTTGGTGAGGAGCGGGTGGCGAGGCGCATACGCGAGCAGCGGCGCGTCGCCGTGAGAAGCGGGCTCGTGAAGATGGGATTCAGCGCGAAGCAGGCCGACGGAGCGGTGAGCAGGCTCACGTACGAGCAGGGCGATCAGGCCACGCCGCTGCCGGAGCTCGTGCGCGAGGCGCTGCTGTTGCTCACGGCTGCGTGAGCGCGGGGGAGCGCGTCAGGGGTAGTGGCCTGTGGAAAGCGTGGACAGCGGCGCGCCGGTGGACAGCGGAGACAACTGCCCCGCTGGCGTTTGGAGAGACTGATGAATGGGACGCGGGCAGTTGACCCCTCTGCCCACCGGCGCTGCTTCCGCTGCCCACCCTTCCCACAGGCTCTACGACTGATTTTTTAATCTGGGGAAGAGACGAGACGAGACGGCGCGACGCTGGCCGCGATGCGAGGTGAGCTGCCGATTGAGCTCCACTTCCGATTCGGAAGTACCACGACGCATGGCCAGCAACATCGACACCGCGAAGCACCACGACGCGCGCTTCAGGAGACGACGCGCAGGCTGCGGCGGCCCGAGCCGTCGTCCTTGACGAGCACCTCGTTGTGGCTGCCCGTGCGGTAACCGGCGAGGTCGAGCGTCACGTAGGCGAAGCCGAGCCGCGTGCCCGCGTCGACGATCGCGTCGCGCGCGGCGAACGCGGCCTCCATCTCGTCCTTGCCGATCTCGACGCGCGCCATCGCCGCCTCGCGCGTGCCGGCGACGGCGGACAGCGCATGCCAGCGGACACGCGCCTGACGCACGCCGAGCGCGTGGATGCGCGCCTCGAGCGCCCCGATCTGGAGGAGCCGTTCGCGCGTGACGCGCGTGCCGTAGGGAAGGCGGCTCGACAGGCACGCCGCCGCCGGCTTGTCCCAGACGGGAAGGCCCAGCTGCTGCGCGAGACGCCGGACGTCCGCCTTCGTGAAGCCGGCCTCCACGAGGGGGCTCCGCGCGCCGGCCTGCTTGGCGGCCTCGAGCCCGGGGCGGTAGTCACCGAGGTCGTCGAGGTTCGTGCCGTTGACGGAGAAGGCGAGGCCCCACTCCGCCTGCTTCTTCTCGCTCACGCGATAGAGCTCGCTCTTGCAGTGGAAGCAGCGGTCGACGTCGTTCTTCGCGTAGCTCTCGTCCTCGATCTCGTTCGAGGCGACGAGCTCGTGACGGGCGCCGATCTCCCTGGCGAGGACCACCGCTTCGTCGCGCTCGAAGTCGGCGAGGCTCGGGCTCACCGCGGTCATGCCGATGCAGCGGTCGCCGAGGACGCGATGGGCGACCGCCAGGACGAACGCGCTGTCGACGCCGCCCGAGTAGCAGACGAGCACCGAGCCCATGTCGCGGAGCAGCCCCTCGAGACGGGCGAGCAGGGGGTCGTCGGGGGCGGAGCGCGCGAGCATCGGGAAGCGGTTATGTAGTGCACTTCCGGCCGCGGGGCGAATCGATCGCGCCCCACGGAATCACGAAGGAAAATCGCGGCGCAGGAGGCCGCAGCCGTTTTCGGACGGCCGGGGGTTGCGCCGTGTTCAGGCACTGGCTACCTGTTCAGTATGGCTGCAGCCTCGGCTTCCAAACGCGAGCTCCTCGAGCTGCTGGAGCACCTCGAGCCCGCGGCGCTCGCGCGCCTCGCCAGCCTGGGCGTGGCCCAGGGCACGAGCACCCTCTCGCTTCATGGCGGTCAGGGGGACGCGGCGCCCGCCGACGTGCTGCCGCTCGACTGGCCGGAGCTCGAGAAGGTCCTCCCCGATCACGGGCTCGCGCGCGGCGTCACCGAGATCGCCTCGCCGATCACGAAGCACGGCGCCATGCGGGGCGGGGCGACCACCATCGCGCTCTCGGCGATCCGCGCCGCGCATGCCGCCGATCCGCGGGCGTGGTGCGCGTGGATCACGGAAGAGGGGGCGTCGCCGCTCTACGCGCCGGCGGTGGCGCAGGCCGGCGTCGATCTCGACCGGCTCCTCGTGGTGCGGCCGTCGGCGGCCGATCTGGCGCGCACCGTCGTGAAGACCGCGGCCTCGGGCGCCTTCGACGTCATCGTGATCGACGCGCCGCACGGCCTCGACGGGCGGCTTGCCATCCCGATCCCCGCGCCCGGTCACGAGCGCGGGGCCGGCAAGCGCACCTCCCATGGCCCGCGCGCGAGCCGCGTCGATGGCTCGGTCGTCATCCGCAAGCTCGCCCTCGCCGGGGAAGAGAAGGGGACGAGCTCGATCGTCCTCACCAACCTGTTCACGGCACGTGCGGTGCCGTGGCCCGTCGCGCTCCGGCTCGAGGTCGAGCGCCGGCCCGAGTCGATCGCGGTGCGGGTCACGAAGGATCGGCGGGGTCGCTCGTCGTCGCAGCACGTCGTCCGGCTGGCGAGCTAGGGAAGGGAAGACCATGCGCATCGCCGCCATCTGTCTCCCCGAGCTCCGCGTCGAGCTGGTGCGCGCGTCCGGCGAGGGCGAGGGCACCGGCCCCGGCGAGCCACTCGCCATCGTCGTCGCGCCCGAGCCGCTCACCGAGGCGAAGCTGCTCGGCAACACGCGGCTCGACGTGGTGTCGGCCGAGGCGCGGGCGCTCGGCGTGCTGCCCGGTCAGACCATCGCGTCGGCACGGGCCCGCGCGTCGTCGCTGGTGGTGCGCGTGGTCCGGCCCGATGCGGTGCGGGGCGTGCTCGCGCGCCTCGCCGAGGTGGCGCTCGCGTTCGGCGCCACGGTCTCGTTCGCGACCGCGAGCGACGCCGTCGACTCCGCGGGCGACGTGGTGTGGGTCGACGTGACGGGCTGCGCGCACCTGCACGCGCCCGATCGTGGTCGGGCTGGCGAACGCGGCGAACGCAGCGACGACGGCGAGGCTCGCGACGTGCGCAGCGAGGGCGAGATGGTGCTCGGCTCGCGGCTCGCGCAGGTGTTCGCCGGGCTCGGTCACACGTGCGCGGTCGCCATCGCCGACGGGCCGCGCATCGCCGCCATCGTCGCGCGCGTCGCCGCCGGGGCGAGGGCCGCCGCGATCGCGGCCTCGACCATGCAGACCGTCCGCTCGATGCGCGATCGCCGCCTCCAGCACAACCGCGCTGACGACGGGCTCGCAGTCGTCGTGGTGCCGCCCGGCAAGAACGCGGCGGCCATGGCGCCGCTGCCCGTCTCGGTGCTGCCGCTGTCACCAGACGAGGTGCGGTGGCTCTCCAAGGTGGGCGTGTCCACGATTGCCGAGCTGAGGGCGCTGCCCCGGTCGGCGCTGGCGACGCGTCTCGGCTCGCGCGCTGCCGTTGTGCTGTGCCTGAGCGAGGGGGACGATCGCGCGCCGCTCACCGCGTACACGCCGCCCGAGATCCCGGAAGAGGGCACGACCTTCGAGTACGGCGTCGAGGGCGCAGAGGCGCTCACGTTCGTCGCGAAGATGCTCGCCGATCGCCTCGCGGCGCGGCTCGCCGGCCGCGCGGTGGCGGCCTCGCGGCTCGAGCTGGACCTCGCGCTCGACGTCGCGCTGCTGCGCAGCCAGGACGGCGACGCGAGCGAGCGCGTGCAGCGAATCGCGGTCGAGCTGCCGCAGCCCCTGTCGTCGGCCGCGGACCTCCTCGCGGCGCTCCGTCCGAAGATCGAGCGCGTGACGCTCCGCGCGCCGGTCCTCGGCGCGAAGCTGCGCGCCGCGTCGCTCGTACGAAAGCCGCAGGCCGCGCTCTCGCTCTTCGAGCCGCAGCCGAAGGCCGAGCGCGCGCTCCCGCGGCTCGTCGCGGAGCTCGCGTCGGACCTCGGCGAGACCGCGGTGGGCAAGCTCGCGCTCGGTGACGCGTGGCTCCCCGAGGATCGGTCGTTGTTCGTGCGGCTCGGCGCGGGGACGGCGGCGCAGGCGAAGCCGCGGGGGCGTGGCCCCACCGACCGCACGCAGCTCCGCCGTCACATGCTGGCGAGCGTCCCCGAGCCGACGCGCATCCTCACCGAGCCGCAGCCGGTCTCGCGTGACGCGGTGAAGATCGTCCGGCACCTCTCGCGCCTCGAGGCGGTCGACTGGTGGAAGCACCTGCCCGGCGAGGGCCCGAAGAAGGGCGTCGACTACGTGCACGCGTGGGTGGACGACGGCGCCGCATGGGTCGAGATCGATCGCGCGAGCGGCGCGGCGCGGGTCCGTGGCTGGTTCGACTGATAGAATGTGACCCGTGGGTACGCGGATCCGTATCGACCCGTCGACGCGCACGCCCGTCGCCGACGAGAGCGCGCTCGCCGGCGTTGCGCAGGAGCTCATCGCCCTCCGCGAGAGCATCGCGTCGCGTCCGAGCGCCTACGTCGAGCTCACGACGCGCACGAACTTCAGCTTCCTCGCCGGCGCGACGCCGCCCGAGCTCATGGTCTTCCGCGCCGCCGAGCTCGGGTACGACGCCATCGCCATCACCGATCGTGACGGCCTCTACGGCATCGTCCGCGCCCACGAGGAGGGCGAGCGCCAGAAGGTGCGCATCATCGTCGGCTGCGAGCTCACGCTCGAGCGCGAGGGGCTCGACGTGCCCGACATCCCGGGAAAGCCGACGACACTCACCGTCCTCGTCGAGAACCACAGGGGGTACACGAACCTCTGCAAGATCCTGACGGAGAGCCATCGGCGCCATCCCAAGTCGCAGCCGACGAAGCGCGCCGAGAACCTCGAGGAGGACGAGCTCCCGAAGAACACGTTTGCCGGCGTGCCGCTCGCCTACGTCTGCCAGCACAGCGAGGGGCTCTGGGCGCTCGCCGACGCGACGCTCCCCATCGGCGAGCTGCACCGCTGCTTCGGGGCAAGGCTCTCGATCGCCGTCCACCTCCACAAGGATGGCGAGGACCGCGCGCGCGTCACCCGCTCGCTCGACGTCGCGCGCACGCACGGCGTCCCGCTCTGCGCGACCAACCGCGTGCTCTACGCGAACCCCGCCGACAAGCCGGTCTTCGACATCCTGCATTGCATCCGCGAGGGCAAGACGCTCGACGAGGCGGGCCGTGAGCTCCTGCCGAACACCGAGGGTCACCTGAAGAGCGAGGAAGAGATGCTCCGCCTCTTCTCGCTGCACCCCGACTGGCTGGCGCGCGCGCGGCTCGTCGCCGACCGCTGCCGCTTCTCGATGAAGGAGCTCTCGTACCGGTTCCCCTACGAGATCTCCGACCTCGTGCACCGCGACTTCCATCACGCCGAGAGCCGCGAGACCGCCGACGAGGCGCTCCGCCGGCTCACCTGGGACGGCGCGCGCGATCGTTACCAGGGCGACGTGCCCGAGAAGGTGGGCCAGCAGCTCGAGAAGGAGCTCGCGCTCATCGAGAAGCTCGAGGTCGCGCCGTACTTCCTCTCGGTGCGCGCCATCATCGACATGGCGCGGCGGCGCGACATCCTCTGCCAGGGCCGCGGCAGCGCGGCGAACAGCGCGGTCTGCTACTGCCTCGGCATCACCGCGGTCGACCCCGCGCGCTCGAACATGCTCTTCGAGCGGTTCCTCTCGGCCGAGCGCCGCGAGCCGCCCGACATCGACGTCGACTTCGAGCACGAGCGCCGCGAGGAGGTGATCCAGGAGATCTACGAGACCTTCGGCCGCGACCGCGCCGCGATGGTGTGCGAGATCATCAGCTACCGCGCGAAGAGCGCCCTCCGCGAGGTCGGCAAGGTGTTCGGGTTCTCGCTCGAGCAGGTCGAGCGGCTCGCCGGCGTCGTGACGTGGTGGGACGGCGTCTCGGCGGTCAGCGAGTCGCGGCTGAAGGCGATCGGCTTCTCGGCGTCCGACCCCCGGGTGCGACGCACCGTGGCGCTCGCCCGCGCCATCCAGGGCTTCCCGCGGCACCTGTCGATTCACGTCGGCGGCTTCGTCCTGTCGGCGCAGGACCTGTCCGAGGTGGCGCCCGTCGAGCCCGCGACGATGGACGCGCGCACCATCGTCCCCTGGGACAAGGACGACATCGACACGCTCGGCTTCTTCAAGATCGACGTGCTCGGGCTCGGCATGCTGACCGCCATCCGGCGCTGCATGGATCTCGTGAGGGAGGGCGCCGCCGCCGACCCTTCGTATGCCTTGCCGCGCGTCGTCACCGGCACCGCCATCGAGCGGCTCGCCAGCATCCCGCCCGAGGACCCCGAGGTGTACGAGTCGCTCTGCCGCGCCGATACGGTCGGCGTGTTCCAGATCGAGAGCCGCGCGCAGATGGCGATGCTGCCCCGGCTGCGCCCGACCACCTTCTACGATCTCGTCGTCGAGGTCGCCATCGTGCGACCCGGTCCGATCCAGGGCGGCATGGTCCATCCCTACCTGCGTCGGAAGAACGGGGAGGAGAAGGCGGACCCGCCGCATCCCATCCTCGCGCCGATCCTCGAGCGGACGCTCGGCGTGCCGCTCTTCCAGGAGCAGGTCATGCAGATCGCGATCGTGGGCGCCGGCTACAGCGGCGGCGAGGCCGATCGCCTGCGCCGCGACATGGCCGCGTGGCGGAAGACGGGCTCGCTCGAGAAGCACCGGCAGCGCCTGCTCGACGGCTTCGCGGAGCGCGGCATCTCGCAGGCCTTCGGCGAGCAGCTGTACAAGCAGATCCACGGCTTCGGCGAGTACGGCTTCCCGGAGAGCCATGCCGCCAGCTTCGGGCTCCTCGTGTACGCGAGCGCGTGGCTCAAGGTGCACTACCCGGCGGAGTTCGCGGCCGCGCTGATCAACAGCCAGCCCATGGGCTTCTACTCGCCGTCGACGATCCTTCAGGACGCGCAGCGCCACGGCGTCCCGCTCGCGCCCCTCGACGTCGGCGTGAGCGGCTGGGACTGCGCCTGCTTCCGTCCGGATCCGCAGCGACCAACCTGGATCAGGCTGGGGCTCCGCCTCGTGAACGGCCTCGGCGAGGACGCGGGCCGGCGCATTGAGCGCGCGCGTGCGGCGCGCCCCTTCGAGAGCCTCGAGGACCTCACGGCGCGCGCCGCGCTCGGCAAGAAGGAGCTCGTGGCGCTCGCCGAATCGGGCGCTCTCGACGAGCTCACGGGCGGCCGTCGCGAGGCGCTCTGGAAGGTGGTCGCGCCGCGCGAGAAGGGGCTCTTCGAGGGCATCGAGGCGGAGGAGCCGCGACCCGCGCTGAAGCGGATGACGCGCGCCGAGCAGCTCGTGCTCGACTACGAACGCACCGGCGTGTCGGTGTCCGACCATCCCTTGCGGCTGCTGCGCCCGCGCCTTCCGAAGAAGACGCTCTCGTCCCGTGACCTCCTCACCCAGAAGTCGGGCGCGAGGGTCAGCGTCGCCGGGCTCGTCATCTGCCGCCAGCGTCCCGGCACCGCGAGCGGGGTCGTCTTCGTGACGATGGAGGACGAGTTCGGGTTCTCGAACCTCGTGCTCTGGTCACGCGTCTTCGAGGACAACCGCCTCGTCGCTACCGGCTCGCGTCTGCTCATGGTGCACGGGCGCATCGAGCGCAGCGACGACAAGCAGCGCGCGGCTGCGCCGCTCCGCCAGGCGAGCGAGGGCGAGGAAGAGGCGCCCGTCGTGACGACGTCGCCGCCCCAGAGCGTCATCTACGTCATCGCCGACCGGCTCGAGCGGCTCGACGGGCTGCTCCCTTCGATGGGCAGCATGAGCCGCGACTTCCACTGAGCTGGAGCTCGGGCGTGTGACGCTGTCGTGACGGCGCGAAGTGGGGGCTTTCTTTTCGCGCGCGAAAAGAGGCATGCTGGAGCGTGGCGATGGGTTCGCAGCGAACGCTCGACGTGCTCCTCCAGCTGACCGCTCAGCTGACCGAGGACCGGCCCCTCGAGGAGTTCCTGAAGGCGGTAACCGACGCGACGCGGGACCTCCTCGAGGCCGACCACGCGTCGCTCCGGCTGCTCGACACGTCGCGAACCGCCCTCCTCTCGGGCGCCCGCTCCGGCACCGGGGAGGACGACCGGCCCATGAGCTTCCGCCGCGGCGAGGGGATCCTCGGCTGGGTCGTCGAGCACGGTGAGCCGGCGCGCATCGGCGACGCCGAGCACGACTCACGGTGGCTCCAGGCGGCGAAGGACCAGTCGTTCTCGGTGAAGTCGATCATGGCCGAGCCCCTCTGGTCGAGCGGCGAGGTCATCGGCGTCCTGTCCGTCACGGCGCCGGCCGAGAACGCCTTCAGCGAGGAGGACCAGCTGCTGCTCCGGCTGCTCGCGAACTGCTCGGCGCCGCCCATCGAGCGCGCGCGCCTCCGCCGCCTCGCGATGTTCGACGACATCACGATGGCCTTCAACCATCGCTATCTCGGGCCGCGCCTGACGGAGGAGATGGAGCGGGCGAGCCGCTCGATGGATGACGTCAGCATTCTCTACATGGATCTCGACCACTTCAAGTCGGTCAACGATCAGCACGGCCACGCCGTCGGCGACCGCGTGCTCAAGCTCTTCGCCGAGCGCGTCCGGAAGGCGGTCCGCCGGATCGATGTCCTCGTCCGCCGCGGCGGCGAGGAGTTCGTCCTCATCATGCCGCTCACCGGCGCGACGCAGGCGCTCGCCACCGGCCATCGCATCCAGCAGACGCTCGGCGCCGACCCCTTCGAGATGGAGGGGGGCCTTCGCGTCCGGCAGACCGTCTCGATCGGGGTCGCCACGTGGGACAAGCGCGAGACCCCCGAGCAGCTCGAGAAGCGCGCCGACGCGGCCATGTACCGGGCGAAGCGCCTCGGCCGTAACCGCGTCGTCGTCGCGACCTGAGCGCCGCCTAGTCGCGGTCGAAAGGCTGGACCTCGTGCGACTTCAGGTTCGGGATCGCGGCGATGACCTTGTCGAGGATCTCGCTGGCGGTACCGACGACCACGACGACCAGGTTGTCGGGCGAGAGGCGCTCCTTCACCGAGGCGTTCGCGCTCTCGAGCGTGACGCCGCGAACGTGATCGAGGTAGCGGGTGTGGTAGTCGGCCGGCAGATCGAGCAGCTCGACCTCGAGCGACTGTCCGAGCCGCTTCGGCGCCGTGTCGATCTCGAACGCGTGCGAGCGAACGAGGTAGTTCTTGATGAACGCGAGCTCCCGCGGCGTCACGCCCTTCTGCGTGAAGTCCTCGAGGAGCTGGAGCTCGAGCTCGACGCACGGCGCGCAGTCGCTCGCGCCCGGCGCTGCGCCCATGGTGAACGCGTGGCGGCGCCGCTCGATGGCGAGCCGCGCGCTGGTGCCGTACGACCACCCGCGCTTGCTGCGGATCTCGCGCATCATGCGCGAGGTGAAGGTTCCGCCGAAGATGGCGGTCGCCGTCACGAGGGCATGGTGATCCGGGTCGCGTGCGTGCGTGCCGAGCGTGCCGATCAGGATCTGGGTCTGCGTGCGCTCGGGCTTGTCGACGAAGTAGAGCGACCGCCCGGACACGAGCGTGGGCTCCGGCACCACCGTCTCGACGTGAGGACCCTCGGGGAGCGCCGTCACCAGGGCGGCGCCGAACGACTTCGCCTCGTCCTCGGTGATGGCGCCGGCGAAGCCGATGACCACGTCGGCTTGCACGAAGCGCTCCTTGTGCGTTCGCACGACCTCGTCCCGCGTGATGCTCTCGACCATCGCGGGGCGGCCCGAGGCGGTGCGCGAGTAGGGGTGGCCGGCGAAGAGGGCGCGACGGAAGGCGAGCCCAGCGAGCGCGCGATCGCTGTCACGCGCCTCGAGCAGCTCGGCGAGCGTCTCGCGCTTGAGACGCGCGAGCTCGTCGGGGTCGAAGGTCGGGGTGCTCAGCACGCGTCCCATGAGCTCGAGGAACGGCGCGAGGTTGCGCCGGATCACCTGCGCGTGGAGGCTGATGGTCGACGGACCGACGTCGAATCCGAACTCGCCGCCGAGGCGGTCGACGGCGCTCTCGAGCTCGGCCGAGGTGAGCCCCGCGCAGCCGCGGCGCATCATGCGCGCGGTCATGCGGGAGAGGCCGTCCTTGCCGATCGGATCGGCGAGCGCGCCGCTCCGCACCGACAGCGAGAGCGAGACCAGCGGTACCGCGGTCGAGGGCTCGACGAAGCCGACGGCTCCGCCAGGGAGCTCGAACCGCGTGCTCGCGTGGTGGCCGGACGGACGCGGGACGGCGCTCTTCTTCTTGTTCGGCGTCCCGGCGGGCGCGTTCTCGGGCTTCGCTACTTCGGCGGTCATTCGGCGGCCTGTCCGGCGGGGATCGCGGCGTCGCCGCTGCCCTCGCTCTTGTCGGGGATGACGTGCACGATGGTGCGCGCGTCGAGCGTGAGATAGCGGCGCGCGGCGGTCCGCAGCTCGCCGGCGCTGACGCGGCGGTAGGCCTCGAGCCGGCGGAAGGCGGCGGCCGGATCGCCGAGCACCGTGTCGTTGAAGCCGATCTGCTCGGCCTTGCCGCTCGCCGTCTCGAGCGACTGCACGAGGCCGAGCTCGAGGCGTGCCTTGGCGCGCACGAGCTCCTCCTCGGTGACGGGCTCCTCGCACACCTTCCTGAGCTCCTCGTCGACGCGCCCGAGCACCGTCTCGCGGGTCACGCCCGGCCGCGCCGTGAAGTACATCTCGTAGAGGCCGGGGTCGCGGAACGTCGAGACCCAGCCGCGCAGCTCGGTGCAGACCTCGTGCGTCGTGACGAGCTGCTTGTACATGCGGGACGCGCGCCCGCCGTAGAGCACCTCGTTGAGGAGCGAGAGCGCCGCGTGGTCGGCGTCGCCGAGTGCCGGCCCATGGAAGCCGAGAAGGATCTTCTCGCTGGCCGTCGGCTTCTTGAGGAGGACCTCGCGGTTCTCGAGCTGCGCCGGCTCGGGCGTCGTGTCCTCCTCGGGGATGATCGAGGCCGGGATGCTCGCGTAGGCGTCGCGCACCTTCTCGAGCACGTCCTTCTCGTTCACGTCGCCGCAGATGACGACGGTGGCGTTGTTCGGCGCGTAGTACGTCTTGTAGAACGCCACGCAGTCATCGGGCGTGAAGTTCTCGATGTCGACCATCCAGCCGATGGTGGGCCAGTGGTAGGGGTGCTTCGTGAACGCGGTCTTGTAGAGGACCTCGTTGGCGATGCCCTCGACGTCGTCGTCGACGCGCATGCGCCGCTCGTTCGCGACGACCTCCTTCTCGCTCACGATCTGCGGCTCGCGGAGGACGAGCTTCGCCATGCGGTTCGACTCGAGCTTCACGGCCAGGGCGAAGCGGTCCTTGGGCAGCGACTCGTAGTAGTAGGTCCAGTCGAGCCAGGTCGCGGCGTTCGACTCCGCGCCGTTCTCCTCGAGCTTGCGGTCGAACTCGCCCGCCTTCAGCCCCTCGCTCTCGTTGAACATGAGGTGCTCGAACAGGTGCGCGAGGCCCGTCTTGCCGGGCTTCTCGTGGCGCGAGCCGACGCGGAACCACGTGAAGTAGCTCATCACGGGCGCGCTCTTGTCGACGAGCACCAGAACGCGCAGCCCGTTGCCGAGGCGGAAGCGGTGGACGTGCGGGACCTCACCGCCCAGCGAGGCGGCCCCGAGGTCGACGAACGGCACCGAACCTTCGTAGGTCCACCGCTCCACGTCGGCCTTGGCCTTCTCGTTCACCCGCGCGGTCAGCGCCGCGATCTTCTGGGACATGACCCCGACTTTCAGGCCCCCGGCGAGGCCCTGTCAAGGCGCGATGTCACCACTCGTGCATGTCGAGGACGGTGAAGGCGCCGTTCCGCCAGATCCACGCGTTCGCGCCGCTGAGCGCGACGATGCCGACCTCGCGCGCCGCAGCTTCGCTGAGCGGGGTGCCCTTGCCGTCGAGCTGGCCGACGCGGATGAGCCGCACCGGATCGCGACCGCCGGGCACCGCGTGGAAGACGGGGTCGCCGCTGCCCGCGCTCACGACGCCGCCGTTGCTCGCGAGGAGGACGCCGCCGTCGTACGCGCGCGCCGAGTAGAATGGCCGCGGCGTCCCGGCCTCGGTCAGGAAGGCCTGGTGGCGGGTCGGGAGGTTGAGCGGACGCGGCTTGCCCTGGTCGACCTTCCACACCGCGCCCTCGCGATCGAGGACGTAGGAGATGCCGCGCCACACGTCGAGATCGGCGAGTGTCGACTCGATGACCTGATCCTCGGTGATGGGCGACCACTGCGCGGAGTCGAAGCGCGCCACCGCGCCCATGCGATCGCCGCACACCAGCATCGAGATGCGGAGGCCGTTGGCGACGAGCGAGACGACCGACTCGCTGTCGTCGAGCATCGCGTCCGGCTCGAACGGGACGAAGGAGCTGCCGTCGAATTCGAGGAGCGCGCCGGCGCCCCACACGAGGACGCGCTCGCCGCCGCCGCCGATGCCGTACCACCAGGGGCGCCCGTGCGTCGGTCGCTGCAGCGGGAAGCTCTGTCCACGGCCGCCGCCGAACCGGACCGCATGCGTCGTCGTGAGGCCCCACATCGTGCCGTCGCGCGCGACGTAGAGATCGTTCAGCGCCTCCTCCACGTGGTGCGTGGTGGCGACGACCCCGTCGACGACGTGGAGCACGAGGCTCGTCGCGTTCTCGCTGGTCGACGCGGTGCGCCCGAGCACGTAGAAGTCGGTGGCCGACTCGCCGCTCGCCGCGCGGAAGACGTAGCGCGTCGCCGGTTGCAGCGGCACGTGCATCACGCCGCGGAGGACGAGAGGCGGCTCGCGCGAGGCGCGCCGGAGGTCGCGGACGTTGTCGGCGTGGCTCGGCGGCGTGACGACGTCGCTGAAGAAGTTCTCGTCGCGGAAGTGCCGGAGCCAGCGGAAGACGTCCTCGGCCTCGAAGACGTAGATGCCGGTGCGCAGCGAGATCGCGAGCGTGAACTCGTCGACGTTCAGGGTGAGGGACGCCTTGCCGCTCGAGTCGAAGAGGCGGTCCACGTCGGCGCGCACGTTCATGGCGAGCTCGGTGCCGATCAGCTCGACGACGGCGTCGGTGTCGCCGGTCTCGAGCCGCCCGACCACCGGGTACTCGAACCGGAAGCCGAGCTCGTAGAGGAGCCGCTTCAGCCGCTGGGGCATCTTCGCGGCGCTCTCGACCGACTCCTCGCGGGCATCGGCGATCATGTCCAGCCACTCGCCGAAGTGCGCGGCGACGGGGTTGGCGGTGCCGTTCTCCCAGAGCACGATCGGAAGCTCGCCCTGGTGGCGAAGGGGCGTGACCAGCCGCCGGCCGCCGCCCGTGTCGAAGCAGACGAAGCCCTCGCTGCTCCTGCAGAACGGGGCGTAGCGCTTCGCCTCCTCGCCGCCGGTCTGCCCGATGCGCGCGGCCTGGCTGGCCATCTCCTGCGAGAGGAGGAACACGTCGGGCTCGCCGATCCTGCTGGAGACGCGCATCGCCGCGACGTAGCTCGGAGGCAGCTCCATCCCGAGGAGCTGCGCCTGCGCGGCGAGCTCCTTCATGGCAAGCGGCTCGCCGATGCGGTCCTGGTAGCCCGATTTCACGAGCACCGTGCGGATCCGCTCGAGCGCGGCGAGCGCCATGCGCGTCGGATCGACGTTGCTGCGCGGCTTGCTGCTGCGCGTGACCCGTTTCTTGAGTGGCGTCTTCCTCACCGAGGCCCGAGTGGGAGGTTATCCCAGTCCGAGGCGCCGGGGCGAATCCGTCGCCGGATCTGTGCGCGACGCCGGAAAACCCTATCCTCGGAGGATGGAGTCGAGGCCCAGGGTCGCCCTCGTGCTCGCCGGCGGGGCTGCCCGCGGCGCGTACGAGGTCGGGGTGGTCCAGCACATCGTGCGCGAGGTCGCCAAGGATCTCGGGCGCGAGGTGCCGCTCGACATCCTGTGCGGCACCTCGGTCGGAGCGATCAACGCCTGCGCTCTCGCGGCCTTCGCCGACGAGCCCCGCACCCGCGCAGATCGCCTCGTCGACGTGTGGACGCGGCTCCGGGTCGAGGAGCTCGTGAAGGCCGACGTCCGCGGGCTCGTCGCGCTGGGCACCCGCTGGATCCGGCGCGGGGCCGATCTCGGTGCGTTGCCGGCGCACGCTGGCGGCTTCGTCGATCCGCACAACCTCGAGCGCCTCATCCAGCGCGAGATCCCCTTCGCGCGGATCGACGACCACCTGCGTGCCGGCCACCTCGAGGCGCTCACCGTGTCGACCACGCACATCGCGAGTGGGCGCACCGTCGTGTTCGTGCACCGGGCGTCAGGCGACCTTCCGCCGTGGAGCCTCGATCCCACGATCACGCCGCGCGCGACGAAGATCACCGCGCCGCACGCGTACGCGTCGGCGGCCATCCCGCTCCTCTTCCGGCCGGTGCGGCTCGACGGCGAGTACCACTGCGACGGCGGGCTCCGTCAGAACGTGCCGCTCTCGCCGGCGCGGCGTCTCGGGGCGCGCGGCGTCATCGTCGTGAACCCGCGCTACCTGAAGCCGGTCGACGAGGCGCCGCCGTCGCGCCCCGAGACGCTGCCCGGGCCGCTCGTCGTGCTCGGCAAGGCGCTCAACGCCTTGCTGCTCGACCGTATCGACACCGACCTCGCGCGGCTCCGCGGCGTCAACGACATCCTGGAGGCGGGCGAGCGCCGCTTCGGCCCCGGCTTCATCGACGCCCTCAACGAGGAGCTCGGGCACGCGAAGGGACGCGGGATGCGACCGATGCACTCGCTGCTCATCCGCGTCTCGCAGGACATCGGCATGCTCGCGACCGAGCACGTGCGCTCGGCGCGGTTCGCGGAGCGCGCCTCGGGTGCGGCAGGACGAATGATGCGCCGGCTCGCGGAGCGCGATCCGGACGAGGAGTCGGATCTCCTGTCGTACCTGCTCTTCGACGGCGACTACGCGGGGCAGCTGATCGAGATCGGACGCGCCGACGCGCGCGCCCGCCACGACGAGCTGTGCGCGTTCTTCGAAGGGCTCACTGATCGACCTTGAGGATCGCGAGGAACGCCTTCTGCGGGATCTCGACGTTCCCGACCTGCTTCATGCGCTTCTTGCCCTCCTTCTGCTTCTCGAGGAGCTTGCGCTTGCGGGAGATGTCGCCGCCGTAGCACTTGGCGGTGACGTCCTTGCGGAGGGCGCGGACCGTCTCGCGCGCGATGATCTTGCCGCCGATGGCCGCCTGGATGGCGACCTCGTATTGCTGCTGGGGAACGAACTCCTTCAGCTTCTCGGTGAGCGCGCGCCCGCGGTTGAAGGCGCGATCCTTGTGGACGATGATCGACAGCGCGTCGAGCGGCTCGCCGTTGACGAGCACGTCGACCTTCACGAGGTTGCCCGCCTTGTACGAGGTGATCTCGTAGTCCATCGAGGCGTAGCCGCGCGTCACGCTCTTCAGCTTGTCGTGGAAGTCGAAGAGGACCTCGGCGAAGGGGATGTCGTAGACGATGATGTAGCGGTCGGCGCTCGGGCAGGTCATGTCGAGCTGGAGCCCGCGCTTGTCCTGGCAGAGCGTGATGACGGCGCCCACGTACTCCTGCGGCACGTGGATCGTGAGCTTCACGAACGGCTCTTCGATGCGCTCGATGTCCACGATGGGCGGGAGCTTCGCCGGGTTGTCGACGATGACGACGCCCTCGTCGAAATGCTTGGTGCGATAGACGTGATAGACGACGCTCGGCGCGGTCGTGATGAGGTCGAGGTTGAACTCGCGGTCGAGGCGCTCCTGGATGATCTCCATGTGGAGCAGCCCGAGGAAGCCGCAGCGGTAGCCGAAGCCGAGCGCCTCGGAGGAGTCGGCCTCGAAGTTGAAAGCGGCGTCGTTCATCTGCAGCTTCTCGAGCGAGTCGCGCAGGTTGCCGTAGTCCGAGGCGTCGGTCGGGTAGATACCCGCGAACACCATCGGCTTCACTTCCTTGTACCCGGGCAGCGCCTCGGTGGCGGGCTTCGTGGTCTGCGTGAAG
Source organism: Labilithrix sp. (assembly GCA_028287035.1). The sequence goes on from JAQBQL010000097.1 coordinate 20,103, forward strand.
GCGTGCGTGATGGTGTCGCCGACCTTCGCGTCGGTCACGCTCTTGATGTTGGCGGCGAAGAAGCCGATCTCGCCGGGCCCGATCTCCTCGAGCGCGAGCGGGTGCGGGGTGAAGGTGCCCATCTCGGTCACCTCGAACTCCGTCTTCGTGTTCATGAAGCGGATCTTGTCGCCGCGCTTCACGACGCCGTCGATGACGCGGAACATGACGATCGCGCCGCGGTACGGGTCGTACCAGGAGTCGAAGATGAGCGCGCGGAGGGGGCCCTCGGGCTTGCCCTTCGGCGGGGGGATCTTCTTGACGATCTCCTCGAGGATGTCGGGAACGCCGACGCCCGTCTTGCCGCTGCACGCGACGGCCTCGGACGTGTCGAGGCCGATGATCTGCTCGATCTCCTGCTTCGTCTTCTCGAGGTCGCTCGAGGGGAGGTCGACCTTGTTGAGGACCGGGATGATCTCGAGGCCCTGATCGATCGCGAGGTAGACGTTCGCGAGCGTCTGCGCCTCGACGCCCTGGGTCGAGTCGACGACGAGGATGGCGCCTTCGCACGCGGACAGGCTGCGCGAGACCTCGTAGTTGAAGTCGACGTGGCCCGGCGTGTCGATCAGATTGAGCTGGTAGGTCTCGCCGTCCTTCGCCTTGTAGTTGAGGCGGACGTTCTGCGCCTTGATCGTGATGCCGCGCTCACGCTCGATGTCCATCTTGTCGAGGAACTGCTCGCGGGCCTCCCGCTGGGTGACCGCGCCCGTGACCTCGAGGATTCGATCGGCGAGCGTGCTCTTGCCGTGATCGATGTGGGCGATGATCGAGAAGTTTCGGATCTTTGACGGAGGGAAGGGCATGACGTACGCGCTCGCAGCCTTTACGCGGCCTGCGGCTTCGGCGCGACTACTTCCTTTCGCAGGCTATTTCTTGCCGCCAGCCGCGCTCGCGACGCCGTCCGAGGCGTCCGGCTGGCGGGGCGACGCGGGCGGCGTCGGCATGTCCTCGACGAGCGCGAGCTGGCCGGGGAGCATGTGCGCGTAGTGACGGAGCACGAGATCGATGCCCTCGCGGATGTAGACCGCGACCGGAACCTTCGTGCGCTCGTGCAGGAGCTTCAGCTTGTCGGCTTGCTCCGGCGTCACGTAGATGGTGGTCGAGATCTTCTTGCGCACGACGGGTTCTCTTTGGTTTCGGATAGTTACGGCCGGCCGGGAGCCGCGCACCGTGGAGATACACTACCTGACCATACGTGACCGTCAAGGGCGACCATGGGGCAGAACGTGTAAAGTACACAGGTACCCAGTGAAAACGCGGGTTTCGCAACGCTCCTTGCCGCAGGCCTTCCGAGCCGTTTATGGTGGGGGCCGGATGAAACCCGGACTCGTGAAGGTCGGCGCGCTCGCGCTCGCGCTCGTTGGCGCCACTGGGCTGGCGGCGGCCTCGACCGTGGCCGGCTGCAGCGGGGACAGCGCCTCGGGCGTCGCCAACGCCAAGCTCCCGGCGGGCGTCCGCTCCGAGGTCATCGAGCACGAGGCGTGCGACGAGAGCGGCAACAAGGTCGAGATGCTCGACGCGAACAACGACGGCAAGCCGGACATCCGCAAGGTGTCGAAGGGCGGTCGCGAGGTGTGCCGCATCACGGATCTCAACCACGACGGCAAGCCGGACATGTTCGAGTACTTCGACGCGGCCGGGCAGCTCCGGCGCCGCGAGGCGGACTACGACGACAACGGCGTCGTCAACTCGATCGAGTACTTCGAGAACGGCAAGATCGTCCGGCGCGAGCTCGACACGACGAACCAGGGGAAGATCGACACCTGGGACTTCTTCGACGCGACCAGCGGGGCGCGTACGAAGCGCGAACGCGACGCGAACGGCGACGGGAAGGTCGACCAGTGGTGGACCTACGACAGCGCGGGACAGGTCACCATCTCCATGGACCAGAACGGTGACGGGCAGCCCGATCCCGACTCGGCCCTGACGCTCGGGGTCAACGGGCAGGTCGTGACCACGACCGACGCGGGGGTCGCCGCCCTGGCTACCGATGCGGCGGTTCCGGCGCCATCGGCGGCGCCGACGAGCAGCGCGCCTGCATCGCTCGCCATGCCGAGCCCCAACGACGGACCCGCGCTCGCGGGCCCCGCGCAGGACGCCGGAGTGGCCGGCAAGCCGCAGCGCGGCGGAGCGAAGCGATGAGGGTGACGCGCATGCTTTTCGGGTCCCGCAGGAACGTGCTCGGGACCGCGGTCGCGGTGGTCGCCCTCGCGGCGGCGGCGTGCGGCGGCCGCTCGGGCGGCAGCGGCTCGAACCTTCCGAGCGCGCCGGGCGGTACGAAGGACCAGACCAAGTGGCCCGCCGACGACCGGTCGATGTGCGACTACAAGAACAAGCCCGAGCTCGAGGTCAGCGAGAGCGCCGGCCCGGGCGCGCTGCGGCCGAACGTGCGGCGGGTCTTCAAGACCTTCGGCGAGGGTGACGCGCGCCGCAAGGTGCTCGCCTGCCGCGAGATCGACTCGAACCTCGACGGCATCAAGGACGTCGTGCGCACGTTCAACCCGAAGGGCGAGGCGCTCCACGAGGAGGCCGATCGCGACTTCGATGGACGCACCGACATCTGGATCAACTTCGTCGACGGCCGGATGAACGAAGAGGACATCGACACCAACAACGACGGCAAGCCCGACGTCTGGAAGTTCTATGTCGACGGCCAGCTCCAGCGCATCCGGCGCGACCGCAACTTCGACGGCAAGCCGGACATCTGGGAGATCTACGCGCGGGGGCGCCTCGAGCGGCTCGGCCTCGACGACTCCTACGACGGCCACGTCGACCGCTGGGACCGCGACGAGCAGCTCAAGTACGAGGCCGAGGCCGCGGACCGCAAGGCACGCGACGACATGATGAACGCGCAGATGGCCGCGCAGGGCGGCGGCACCGATGCCGGCGCGGCAAGCAGCGACGCGGGCGGCTCCCCGGCGAGCGGCGACGCCGGCGCCGCAAAGTCGGCCACTCCCGCGAAGAAGAAATAGGCCGCACGCCACCCGGGGGTCGTTCGGATCCCTCACGATGCGCGGCGCGCGGGGCGCGTCCGCGGCAGTGAAAGTCGTTCGGATCCCTCACGATGCGGCGCGCTCGGCGCGTGACCGCGGGGGCCGAATTCGTTCGGATCCCTCACGAATGCGCGGCACGGGGGGCATGCGCGATGGGCCCAAACTCGTTCGGATCCCTCACGAATGCGCGGTCGGCGGCCGGTGCCGGAGCGGGGCGAAGTCGTTCGGATCCCTCACGAAGGGCCCCCAAGCGTCCGCCCGCACCTCGAGAATTTCCCACCCTCGGCTCGTGCAGGCGGTCGGCGGGGGATCCGAACGACTTTTGGGGGATCAGGGTCGTCGGGTAACGCGGCGAACCGCGGGGGATCCGAACGAGTTTTGAGGGGTCAGGGATGGCGGGGAGCGCGGCGAACCGCGGGGGATCCGAACGAGTTTCGTCGCCGGCGGGCGCGATGGGCGGCGGCGAGGGCGGCCGCGAGGAGGAGCGGCCACACGGTGCTCGTGCGCGTGCGCCCCGCGCTGCAGCCGCTGTCGTCCGCGGCGGCGTCGACGGCCGATGGGCCGGCCGGGTCGGCGCCGAGCCACACGTGGCTCGTCACCGTCCTGGGGGCGCCGTCGGCAAGGACCTCGGCGCGATAGCGATCCTCTCCGCTGGCCGGCGCCTCGACGATCACCTCGAGCACGAACGGGTCGGCGGTGACGTCGACCGCGGCGTCCAGCGGGACGCCGTTCTTCACGAAGCGCACCTGCCGGCCCTCGCCGCCACCCGTCACGCGCGCGCGCAGCACGAGCGAGCGCGCCTTCAACGTGTCGCCGGGATACCCGAGGACCGGCGCGCTCGGGTCGCCCTTGCGGGTCACCACCTCGAGCTCCGCCATCGGATCGGTCGGGCCTTCGAGCTTCACGACCGTCGCGCCGCGGCGGACGCCCGCCAGGATGCCGGCGACCGACAACTCCGCGGCGCGCACCAGCGTCGTCGGGCTGCCGATGGGGCTCTCGACGTTGCCGTCCGAGACGCCGGCCCGGTGGTCGTCGCTGCCGCCGAGCGCCGGGACCTTGAACCCTCGGTCGAGCAGCGCGTCCCAGTAGGCGATGGACCGCGGCGTGAAGAGCGCGCCGCCCTTGCTGAGCGCGCCCGTCGCGATCTCGACGCCGCCGACCTTCGCCGGATCGAGGTCGTGCCGCCAGGCGCAGCCGATGCAGAGGTCACCCAGGTCGAGGACCGGATGGTTGATGCTCAGGATCGCGCCCTGCGCCCCGATCTGGTCGGCGGCGCCGGCGATGGTGACCCCCGGCTGGCCGATCTTGTGGTCGACCCAGCGCGTCGCCCCGATGGCGTTCGCGTGCCCGGCGTAGGTGGTGAGCTCGATGCCGGGCAGGAGCAGGAACGAGGGCTCTGCCGCCTGGAGGTCGTCATAGAAGTCGAGCTGGGTCACCGTGTTGTGATCGCTCGACTCGAGAAAATCGAGGCCCTGCTGCTTCGCGAGCGCGATGTTCGCCTCGAGGGTGGGCTGCGCGTCCGTCGACTCCCGCGAGTGCACGTGGAAGTCGCCCGCGTAGTAACGCGTCGCCGTGCTGCGCGCGGCCGCCGGGACATAGGGCCGGCGCGGGACGACCGGGAGCGTCGGCGCGGTCCGCAGATCGATCTCGACGTGGTAGCGGGCGGGGGAGGCGACCACCTTGGCCTTGCCCACGACGACCCGCCACGTCCCGGGCGGCAGGGGACCCGGCACGTAGGCGCGGGAGGCGGCGCTCTCGCCGACGACGATGGGCTCGGTCGTGCCGCCGCCCCAGCCGCGGTAGCCGGCGGGGTCGAGCAGCCCCCAGTCCAGGATGTTCGCCGACGAGAGATCGTCGTGCGTGATGGCGATCTCGCGCGTGCCGGCGGGCACCTCGAAGTCGAGGAAGAAGTGGTCCGGACCGCTCTCAGGAACGTCACCTTCGAGCACGAGCGGCGCGGCGCCCGCAGGGCTCGCGGCGAGCACGAGGCACGCGCCTGCAAAGGCGAGCACGGACGACCCCGCTCGACGCCGGACGCGAGAGAAGGTAAGTCGCCGCCCCACCTCGAGAGCATCGCACCGCCCATGGAACGCATCCAGAAGATCCTCGCTCAGGGCGGCCTCGCCTCCCGACGCGCCGCCGAGCAGCTCATCACCGAGGGCCGCGTTCGCGTGAACGGGCGCGTCGTCAGCGAGCTCGGCGCGAAGGCCGACGCGCGGAACGACCGCATCGAGGTGGACGGCAAGCGCGTCGTCGCCGAGCACCACGTCTACATCGTGCTGCACAAGCCGCGCGGGGTCGTCGCCACGATGAGCGATCCCGAGGGACGGCCCACGGTGAACGACATCTTGCAGAACGTCGGCGCGCGCGTCTTCCCGGTGGGGCGGCTCGACTTCGCCACCAGCGGCGTGCTCCTCGTCACGAACGATGGCGCATTCTCCGAGGGGCTCCTCCACCCGAAGAAGGCCGTGCCGAAGACGTACATCGTCAAGGTCAAGGGCAAGATGGCGAAGGAGGACACCGACCACTGGCGGAACGGCGTCAACCTCGAGGACGGCAAGACGCTGCCCGCCGAGGCGAACCTCGTCCGCTTCGACGGCGACAAGACCTGGTTCGAGCTCACCATCAAGGAAGGCCGCAACCAGCAGATCCGTCGCATGGGCGAGGCGACCGGCTTCCCCGTCATGCGGCTCGCGCGGCTGTCCTTCGCGGCGATCAGCGCCGACGGGCTGCGCCCCGGCCAGTGGCGGCACCTCACGCGCGAGGAGCTCCACTCGCTGAAGAAGGCGTACGGCGTGCCGCGCAGCATCCCGGCGCCGCCCGAGGAGGCGCCCGCGCCGGCCCGGCGTCTCCGCGCCGGCAGCGGCCGCCCGCAGACGAAGAACGGGCCTGCGGCACGCGCCACCCGCGTCGGCGTCGAACAACGCCCGAAGGGCCCGGTCGGCGAGCGCTTCACGTCGCGCGACCGCGTGGCGGGAGCCGAGCGCGCGAGCCGCGTGCGCGAGGAGGAGGCACCGCCGGTGCGCGCGCCGCTCGCCGAGGAGCG
>JAQBQL010000189.1 GCA_028287035.1 Labilithrix sp.
TGGCCTTGATGCCGGTCTGGAGGGGCTCCTTGACGGGTTGGCGGGCGAGGATGCCGGGCGCCTTGATCTCGACGCGGCGCTTGTGCGGCGTCTCGATCGGACCCTTGCCGTCGATGGGCATGCCGAGCGCGTTGACGACGCGACCGATGGCCGCCTCGCCGACGGGGACCTCCATGATGCGGTTCGTGCGCTTGACGATCGCGCCTTCCTTGATGCCCGTGGTCTCGCCGAAGAGCACGGCGCCGACGTTGTCCGACTCGAGGTTGAGGACGAGGCCCATGACGCCGCCCGGGAACTCGACGAGCTCGCCGGCCATCGCCCCCTCGAGGCCGTAGATGCGCGCGATACCGTCACCGACGCTCAGCACGGTGCCGGTCTCGGTGGTGAGCGCGGCCTTCTCGTACGACTGGATCTGCTTCTTGATGATCTGGGAGATCTCTTCGGCGCGGAGCTGCATGGCGATTCCTTCGAGGCGGGTAGAGGAGAGAGAGTCTTCTGGTGCGCGAGACCGAACGTCAGTTCGGTTCCATCGCGGCCTTGAGCTGCTTCAGGCGGGCGACGAGCGAGCCGTCGTAGACGGTGTCGCCGATGCGGACGATGACGCCGCAGAGGAGCGAGGGATCGAGCTTGCGGTCGAGCACGACCTGCTGGCCGGTGATCCGCTGGAGCTCGCGCTGCAGCTTCTCGAAGTACTCCTCCGGCAGCGGCATCGCGGTCATCACCTCGGCGCGGTTGATGCCGCGCTTCAGGTCGGCCATCTCGCGGAGGCGGGCCGCGATCGCGGGCAGCGCGCTGATGCGGCGCCGGTCGACGAGGAGGCCGAGGAAGCTGCGCGACGTCGCACCGAGGCCGAGCCGCTCCACGATGTCGTGCAGGATCTGCTTCTTCGAGGGCAGCGGGACGAGCGGGTTCTCGAACGCGTCCTGGAGCTCGGTGCTCCCGTGGTACGCGTCGGCCGCGCGGGTGACCTCGTCGACGAGCGCGTCGAGCGCGCTCGCATCGCTGCCGAGCTCGAGGAGGGCGGTCGCGTAACGCCTGGCGATGACACCGGGGATCATGACGTGGCTCCGTACGTGGCCGCCGAGTGGGCGGGGCGGCGCTGCAGCTCGAGGAGGAGGTCGTTGGCGAGGCGCGCGTGATCGTCGGCGTTGACCGACTGCGCGAGGATGACCGCGGCCTCGTCGCCCGCGAGCTCGATCGTCTCGCGGAGGATGGTCTCGCGGAGGCCCTTGCGCTCCTGCTCGACCAGACGCTCGGCGTCGCGCTTCATGCGCTCGGCCTTCTCGGTGGTGTCGTTGAGGAGGCGCTCGACCTCACCGCTGCCAGCGGCGATCAGCGAGGCCTTGGCGGTCGCCGCGTCGGCGTCGGCCGTCTGGAGGCTGCCCTGGTACTTCTTGGCGCGCTCGAGCGCCTCGTCGAGGAGCTTCTGCGCCTCGTCGATGTCCTTGCCGATGGTGACGCGGCGCTGCTTGAGCGCATCGGACACCGGCTTCTTGCCGAGCATGTAGTAGGCGGCAACGAGGACGCCGAAGTTGATGAGGAGCGCGAGCACCGCGGGACGCTTCGAGTCCCAGATGTCCGCCCAGTTGATCGGCTCCGGGCCGTGGTGGCCGCCGGCGTGGGCGCCGTGCTCGCCGCCGTTCTCGACGTGCTCACCGTGCTCGGTGTGGCCGCCGCCGACCGCGCTCGGCGTCTCGGTGCCGGGCTGCTTGTGGATCTCGCTCGCCGTGTCCGGGTGGTGGTCCTGCGCGAACGCGGCGGTCGTGAGACCCGCGAAGGCGAACAGAACGACGGCGGAGACGATGCGCGCCCGCGAAACGATGCTGTGACGGCTCATGCTCCCACCTCGCGACCGAGCACGCGCGAAGCAGCCTGCCGGCCGAGGGCACGCGCCTCGGTCCTCAGCTGCGCGCGGGCGACGGTCGCCTCCTGATCGATCTGGGCCCGGCCACGCTCGAGCGTGGCGGCGACCTCGGCGCGCACCTGCGCCAGGAGCGCCTGCTCGCGGCGCGTGCCCTCGGCGCGGATCGCGTCGCGCTCGGAGGCGCCGGACTCGCGTGCCGTGGCGAGGATCGCCTCGTACTTCGCGAGCGCCTTCGCGGACTTCTCGTCCTCCTTCGTCGCGCGGTGACGCGTGCCTTCGATGCGCTTCTCGCGCTCCTCGAAGAGCCGCATCATCGGGTCGAACAACGTCGGCTTGAGGACGAAGAGGAGGATGAGGAAGAAGCCCAGCTGGACGAAGAGGGACGCGTCGAGATCGACCGTCACTCCGCCCTCGGCGAGGGCGCTACGGGTGTCCGTGAGGATGCTGCTGCAGGTGCTCAACGCGACGAGCGTCATGGGGCTCCGTGCCGGAGACGGCAAGCGGGAGAGGCGTGAAAGGCGGGAAAATGCCCGTGATGACGAGCTTTCATCGAGGCGCCAGCTACCATTGTCGGGCCTCCCTGACAATGGCCTCCTGCGCTCGCGCTGCGAACCCGTTGCGAGCGCCCGGGTTTGCGGAGATTTCGGCGGTCGAGGCTGGCTTCGGGGCCGCGGTCAGCGCGAGGAGCGGGCGCGGCGCGTCATCCGCACGTCGGAGTCGTGAGCCGGAGGCGCTGCCTGCGGGGCGACCGCGGCGAGCGCGTTCCCGGTCGACCGACGAGGAAGGACGCCGCGCGCCGACGGTCCGGCCGACCCGGGAGCCGGCGAGGGGAGCGTCTGGCGCGGGGCCGGAATGGACCGCCACTGCGCCGTCGCCATCTCGAGCTCCGCGCGGCCCATCTGGTGCGTCGGGTCGTCGTCGCCGAGCGGCACGGCCGCGAAGTCCTCCGGACGGAGCGCCGGGATGCGCTGGGTCCGCGCGCTCATGTCCTGGTAGTCGGGATCGCGGAGCGAGGGCAGGTGCTCGTCCTCGTCCTCGTGGTGGGGGCGGCGCGACTCGAGGATCTGGGCGACCGGCACGTTGCGCGGCGTCCGGAGCTCCTCGATGTGGGGCGCCGACGTCTCGACCGAGTGCGAGTCGACGAACGGGTCGAAGCGTTCCGCCTCGCGGATCTCGACGTCCTGGAGCACCGGCTGGCTCTCGAACCTGAGGAGCGTGCCGGTGCGGACGAGCGAGATGCGCCCGTTCTCGTCGAGGCGCGCGAAGAGCATCGCCGACCCCTCGCGCGGCAGCTCGACGAGCCCGCCCGTGGACGTCGCGTCGAGCGAGGCGACGTACTGCGCCCCGACGCACTGGGCCGACGTCCGCGACTCGTTCCGCGGCTTGCCGTTCGGGACGAGGACGATACGGCGGCAGATCCCGTCCTCGTCGAGGAGGAACGTGCAGGATGCCGTGTGGGCGGCGTAGGCGATCGTGAACGGTTCGGAGGAGGTCGACACTTCGCCAGGACCTGTAGCAAGGGTCGGGCCCACACAATGTAAGCCCGTGTAGGTCGCTAGTTCTGCGGTTTCCGCGAGGGATCTGCGGCTCCGGGCGCGTTCGTACCAGGGCTCGGTGCACCGCGTTGGCGGGCCTGCGATCCACCTGCGCCGGGCGGCGAACGAGGCACCCGCTGCGCGTTCCGCGGCGGCTCGGCGGCGGGACGCACCGGCGCGTACGGCGTCTGCGTCGCGGAGCGGCTCGCCCTGAGGACCGGCCGATCCCCCTCGACGCCCGGCTTCACGCTCGCGTAGCCCTCGCTCGCCGCGAAGCCTGCGAGGTCGCCGCGGTGCTCCTCCATCCACAGGCTGAAGCGGTCCCACAGCGCGTGGGCCTCCGGCTCGGGCAGCGGGGCGCCGTCGAGGTACGCCGCGAGGAGCTTCTTCGGCGTCCCGTTCACGACTTCCCGTCGGCGAGGACCTCGGCGGCATGCTTTCCGGGGTCGACGTCGCGGTAGATCTTCTTCACGTTGCCGTCGGCCCCGATCACGATGGTCTGCCGCGCGAGATGCCCGCCGCGGCTCGGCACCCCGAACGTCTTCGCGATCGATCCGCTCGCGTCGCTGACGAGGAGAAACGGCAGATCGTGGTTCTTGGCGAAGGCCTTGTGGGCGTCGAGGTCGTCGGTCGACACACCGATCACGACGACCCCGCTCGCCGAGAGGTCCTTCCACGAGTCGCGGAAGTTCTGGGCCTCGGTGGTGCAGCCCGGGGTCTCGTCCTTCGGGTAGAAGTACACGACGACGGGCTTGCCCTTCAGCTTCGAGAGCTGCACGTCCGTGCCGTCGTGCGCCTTGGCCGTGAAGTCGGGGGCGGGCATGCCGACCTTGACCTCGGCGGCGGTGCTCGACGTGGTCGTCGTGCTGGTCGCGGGCGCCGGCTCGGCCCGGGGCGCGTCACGGCCACAGGCCGCGGAGGTGAGGGCGAGGAGCGAGAGAGAGGCCGCGACGAGGACGCTTCGCATGGGCCGAGGATACCTCCGGCCCGTGGCGGCCGCGACCCCGCTCAGACGATGCCGTACTCCTTCAGGCGACGGTAGAAGGTGCGGCGAGGCACCCCGACGAGCTTCGCCGCCTGCACGCGGTTCCAGTTGCAGCGGGTCAGCGCGGCGAGGATCTTCTCCTTCTCGGCGTCGCGGTACTCCTCCTGCGAGCGCGCCCGGACCGTGCTGGTCGCCGACGCGCTGGCCCGCGGCTCCGGCGCCTGGACGGGCACGAGCGCCGAACGCGTGCTCGGCGTGGGGAGGTCGAGATCCTCGGTCGTGATCTCGCTGTCCTCGGAGAGGAGCCACGCGTTCAGCAGCACGTGCTCCAGCTGCCGCACGTTGCCGGGCCACTCGAACGACTGCAGCCGGCGCACCGCCCCGCGCTCGATGGTCTTGCGATCGCGCTTGTGACGCGCCGAGAAGAGCGTGAGGAAGTGATCGATGAGCGCGGGCACGTCCTCGGCGCGGTCGCGGAGCGGCGGGATCTTCAGCTCGATGACGTGGAGGCGGTAGAAGAGGTCCTCGCGGAACGTGCCCTCGGCGACCATCTGCTCGAGGTCCCGGTTGGTCGCGGCGATGACGCGCGCGTTGCAGGCCTCCTCCTTGTTGCCGCCCACCGGACGGACCGTGCGCTCCTGGAGGACGCGCAGCAGGCCGGCCTGCATCTTCTGGGGCATCTCGCCGATCTCGTCGAGGAGGATGGTGCCCTCCTCGGCCTCGCGGAAGAGGCCCTTGCTCGCGCGCTCGGCGCCGGTGAAGGCGCCACGAACGTGCCCGAACAGCTCGCTCTCGAGGAGGTTCGCCGGGATGGCCCCGCAGTTCACCCCGACGAACGGGTGCTTGGCGCGCGCACCCGCGGTGTGGACCGCCTTCGCGACCACCTCTTTTCCGGTGCCGCTCTCGCCGGTGATCAGCACCGGGATGTCGGTGTCGCGCACGCGCTCGATGAGGGCGTAGAGCTTGCGCATCGCGGCGCTGGTGCCGACGAGGCCTGCGTAACCGAAGTGCGATCGCAGCTCGGAGCGGGCCTGCTTGAGATCGCGACGCGCCGTGTGCAGCTGCTCGGTGCGGCGGCCGAGGCTCTCGGCGAGCCGCTCCTTCGCGGCGCTCAGCTCCTCGTTCGCGATCTCGAGCTCGTCGGCGCGCCGCCGGTTCTCGTCGAGGAGCCGCGCGTTCTCGATGGCGATGGCCGCCTGATCGGCGAAGGCGGCGAGCGTCGGCAGCTCGTCCCGGAAGCGGAGCCCGGGCCGGAGGCGAGTCTCCACGTAGAGCGCTCCGATCGGATGCCCCGCGACCGAGGCGCCGCGGATGGGCACGCACGCGATCGACTGGATCATCAGCTGGTGCACGCTCACCGCCTCGGCGAGCCGCGCGTCGTCGCGGGCGCTCGTCGCGACGACCGGCTCACCTTCCTGGATGACGCGCTCGGCGACGCTGCGCGAGAAGCTCTGCGCCGCCTCCTCGCCCTTGCTGTTCCGGGCGGTGTGCGTGACGAACTCGCCCTTGTCGTCGACGAGCACGATGAGGCCGCGCTCGGCTCCGAGCAGGCCGACGGCGTGATCGGTGACGAGCGACAGGAGGCGTCCGAGGTCGTGCTCGCGCGCGAGGTCGCGGGTGATCTCGAAGATGCGCGCGAGGCGGTCGCCCTCGATGAGCGGCGCCAGCCCGGTGAGGTTCCGCGTGCCGATGGTCGGGCTCTTGCCGGCATGTCCTGCCGTCCCCTGCTCGACGAGCAGGTTGCGCGGGATCGAGCCGGCGCGCCACGGGACCTCGGAAAGCGCCGGAAGCGTCGAGGTGTGGGCCTGCCGCAGGGCGCGGCGGCGCGGGTCGTTCCAGAACACCTCGCGCAGGTCGCGGGGGAGCTTGCCGGCCGTCTCCTCGAGCATCGCGAGCGCGGCGTCGGTGTCGCGCCTGGCGAGGGCCGTCGATCCCTGGGAGCTCGCGAGCCGCGCCCGCGCGTCGAGCGCGCGCCATGCCCATTCGCGCTGCCCGGTCTTCGTCGCGCGGTCGAGCGCCTCGTCGAGCGCGGCGCGGGCGGCTGCCTCGTCGCCGCGCACGAGGGCGAGCGAGCCCTTCACGATGAACGCGAGCGGCTCGTGCTCCTGGAGCGCGCCCTCCCCGAACTTCGCCCGTAGCGCCTCGAGCTCGCGCGAGAGCGCGCCGACGTCGGCGGCCGGCGTCGTCTCGCCAGGCGGACCGAGGCGGGTGAGGATGGCCTCGAGGCGCGCCTCCGCGGCGTCGAGCGGCCGGGCCACCGCCTCGTAGGCCTCCGCCGACAGCGCGTAGAGCCGCGCGCCGCGTTCGACGTCGCCCATGCGCGTCGCGAGCTCGCCTTGCAGCCCGAGGAGCTGCGCCCGCGCGTTCGGCGACAGGTCCTTCCGCTGCTCGCCGAGCTTCTCGATCGACGCGGCGGCGCGCGCGTAGCGGCCGAGGTAGAGGTCGAGGTTCGCGAGGTTGAAGAGCGTCTGCTGGACGGCCATGAGGCCGCCCGCCCGGCGTCCCATGTCGAGCGCGGCCTCGAGGTGCACGAGCGACTGCGCGAGGTCACCGTCCGCCTTCGCGAGGCCCGCCAGGTTGAGGCGCGTGGTCGCGATGGTCCACGCATCGCTCGCGAGCTCGGCGGCTGCGAGCGCCGCCTCGTACGCGACCCGTGCCTGCGCGGCGCGGCCCGCGCGCTGGTGGGCGATGGCGAGGGAACCGAGCGCCACCGCTTCCAGGCGTGCATTCTGCACGCGTTTCGCGACGGACACCGACTCCTCGAGCGCCTCGAGCGCGAGCTTTTCCTCGCCGAGGTACGCGAGCGCGACGCCCGCCACCGCGAGCGCCTCCGCCGACGTCGCGTCGCGCTCGTCGCCGAAGGCGCCGGCCGCCCGCTCGGCGAGCTCACGCGCGGACGCGAAGTCGCCGGCGCGGGTGTGGGCCCTGGCGCGCATCGTCAGCCAGGCGCGCTCGGTGGCGGTGCCCGCGTCCCGGGCCGCGTCGGCGGTCGCGTCGAGCTGCTGGGCCGCGCCGGCGCCGTCGCCTCGTGCGAGGAGCAGCCGCGCCTGCGCGATCGCGAACGTGACGGACTCGACCGCGTCGTTCGGCTCGCCGAGGACGCCGAGCATCTCGGCCGCGACGTCGAAGCGCCCGGTGTCGAGGGCGCGTTGGAGCTCACGCGCGAGCTGCTCCCGCGGCCGCGCGGACGGCGGCACGCTCGCTCCGGGCGGCGCGCCGAGGAGCTCGTCGATCTCCTCGGCCGAGGTGATGACGCGCTTGCCGAGGCGCTTCACGAACGAACGAAGGCCGCCGGGCCGCGACCCGGTGCGCTCGAGCAGGTGCGACTCGAGGCGCGCGGGGAGGGAAGGGATGGCGCGCTTCACGAGCTCGGACGCGCACGCCGCGTCGAGCGGCGGGACCTCGAACTCGGTGACGCGGCCCGCGACGAGCGCGCCGACGTCGGAGGCCGTGCCGACCGCCACGAGCCGCATGCCGCGGGAGAGCGCGTCGCGCAGCTCGGACCTCGCGTGCTCGTCCAGCGTCGCGAGGTCGTCGACGACCGCGACGAGGCCCGGCCGAGGCGCCGCCGCGCCGCCCCAGGCGCCGAGCTCGAGCCGGACCACCTCGAGCGAGGACAGCCCGCTCTGCGCCGGCTCGATGTCCGCGACGGGCGCGCCGCTGACGCCGAGCGACCACGAGAGGCGCCGCGCGAGCGTGGTGCGTCCGCTGCGCTTCGGTCCGGTGATCGCGAGCGCGTCGCCCGGAGCGAGCGCGGCGACCTCGATGGCGAGCCGCTGCGAGACCGTCTCGAGCCCGAGGACGGGCCAGGCCGCGGCGTCGCCGAAGCTGCGGGTCTCGAGCCGGGCGGCGGTCTTCAGCGCGCTCGCGAGCTCGTCGATGCTCGGGTACCGCTCGTGCGGGTCCTCCTGCGTGGCGCGCGCCGCGATGGACTCGAGCGCCTTGCGCGTCGTGGCATCGAGCTCGCCGCCGCGCGCTGCCACCGCGTCGAGCAGCGTCGCGCCGAGCGCATAGACCTCGCCGCGCACCGTGAGCGCCTCGCCGACGAGCAGCTCGGGCGCGGCGTACTTCGGCGTGAGCCCCTTCGCGCGGGCGCCGCCCTCGCGCCACGGCGTCGCCAGCCCGAGGTCCACGAGCGTGCCGGTGCCGTCGGCGCCGACGATGATGTTCGCCGGCTTGACGTCCCCGTGGAAGAGGCCGGCGCGATGAAGCACCGTGAGCTGGTCGGCGGCCCCGGCGAGCGGCCGGAGCCACTCGCCTTCGCCGCTGCTCTCGATGACCGCCTCGAGGCTGCGGCCCGACACGAGCTCACGCACGAAGAACCGGCGCGGGCTCTTCGGCAGCCGCCCGAAGGCGACGACGCGCGGCACGCCGAGCCCCTCGAGCCCGCTCAGGGTGACCGCCTCGCGGACGAGCGCCATCACCTCCGCCTCGCCCGCGTCCTCCACGAGCACCTTCAGAGCGAGCTCGGCGCCGGTCACGCGATCGGTGACCGCCCAGACTTCGCCGCCACCCCCCCGGCCGAGCCGTGCCACCGCCTCGTACCGAGGAGGCATGGAAAAACCAGGTGATTCAGTCATGCGTGGCCCACATGACGAGTCTACCGTGCCAGCGCTGTGCCACCAACCTCCGTGTGCCACATCGGGCCAACGGTTAGCACGCTCAGGGCTTCGGCTTGTGCTCGAGGCCGTAGGCGCCGCTCAGCCCGAACCAGAAGCCGGTGACCGCGAAGCCGACCCCGAGGCGGGTCTCGAGCTCCTTCACCGGCTTGTAGCGGAGGCCGATCTGCGGGATCGAGATCCAGGGGAAGACGACCGGCTTGGAGCCGCCGTCGAACCAGCTCTTCTCCTCGTAGCCGGCGACCTTTGCGGTGTCCGCGTTCTGGTGGTCGGCCTTGTTGCAGCCGGAATTCTTCGCGCCCTCGGCGCCGCACGCCACGTAGTTCGAGGCCGACACGGGCTTCGAGGGATCCTTCGGGTGGACCCAGTTGTTCGTGAGCCCGCCGAACACGACGCCGAGGCCGAAGCCGGCGCCGTACTCGAAGTCGAGGTTCTTCGAGAGCTTCGCCGACCAGAGCAGATCGACCGTCGCGTAGATGGCCTTCATGCTGCTGTTGACGAGCGAGTAGTTGCCCGGGATGTCCTTCGAGCCCTTCTCCTTGAAGAGGATGTCGCCCGTTCCGTACTCGGTGAAGCTGAGCGCGGGGATGACGGAGAAGCCGTTCTTCCGGCGATCGAGCTCGATGCCGACGCTGTTCGAGTAGATCGTCGCGCCCTTGTCGACGAACAGGTTCAGCATGAACTGCGGGATGACGTTCCCGCGGTAGTGGGCGCCGACGAACAGGTACGTCTTGTCCTTCAGCTCCTCGACGTCGGTGCTCCGGTACTCCTCGCGGGGCGGCTCGACCGTGGAAGGCGTCACGGGCGGCGGGGTGACCGCCGCCGGAGCCGGCGCGACCTGCGCGGCCGCGTCTCTCTCGAAGGCCGTCGTCGCGGCGAGCGCCGCGAGCGCGAGCCCGGCCGCGAACGCGAGGGCCCGGCGCGCGGGCGAGCGGTGGAAGGACGAGGAACGCGCGGGCATGTAGCTCATGCGGGAAGACACGGCCCGATGCTACACGGGCGGCGGCGCGTTGTGGGGCGCCTCGCGCGCAGGCTGCTGCGGGTTGTGCGCAACGGATGCTATGCTCTGCCGTGGGGGGTGACGATCCAGCGTCTCGGCATCTCGGCGCTCTGCACCAGCACGCGCGCCAGCATGCGTCCAGCTCTCCCCTTGATCCTCTACGGCCGCACCCTCGAGCAGACCATCGACCGGCACGACCGCGCCTCCTTCATCAAGGAGCTCGTGGTCACCGGCGGCAAGGTGCCGCTCGCGATGGTCCGCAAGCGCCGCGCGCGCAACGAGGGCGGCACGCGCGCTCCCATCCTCCTCGTCCACGGGTTCGGCCAGAACCGCTACGCGTGGCACCTGCCGGCGCGCAGCCTCTCGAACCACCTCGCCAACCAAGGGTTCGACGTCTTCAACCTCGATCTGCGCGGCCACGGTCGCTCGCGGCACTTCGGCGCCCGCGCGGTCCGGCACGTCGACGACTACATCACCGAGGATCTTCCGTCGGCCGTAGAGGAGGTGCGCCTCCACTCGGGCGGTCGCCCGGTGTTCGTGGTCGGTCACTCGCTGGGCGGGCTCGTCAGCTACGGCGCGGCGCCTCTCCTCGAGGGCGCGCTCGGCGGCATCGTCTCGATCGGCAGCCCCTATCACTTCACGCGCGGGTCGCTGTCGCTCCAGGCGATCGCGCTCGCGTTCGAGGGGTTCCGTCGCGCGGGCGTCCCGCACATCGGGATGCCGGTGCCGCTCTACCCGGTGGGCGCGTTCATGCGCACGATCCGGCGCATCGCCGACTCGCCGTTCTACCCGCTGCCGATCCGCGGCTGGCACGCCGGGTCGCTCGAGCCGCACGTCCTCGAGCAGCACCTGCGGCTCGCGTTCGACCGCGCGGGCATCGCCGAGCTGCGCAACATGTTCGAGTGGGCTGCCGACCGCCGGTTCGGCGGCGAGTCACGCGACTACGTCGAGCGCTTCGAGGGCCTCAACCTCCCGCTCCTCGTGATCTCGGGCTCGAACGACGACCTCGCCCCGCCGGCCAGCGTGCGCCCCGCCTACGAACGCAGCCGCTCGCGGGACAAGACGTACCGGACCGCGCCCCTCGGGCACATCGATCTCCTCGTGGGCCGTGACGCGCCGCTCTCGACCTGGCCCATGATCGCGGGCTGGATCGACAAGCGCGCGGCCTGAGGACGCATCCCGGCGTGCCCTGCTCTGTGGTACTCCGGAGCGGTGAAGACCTCCTCCCGCGCCGTCGTCCTCGCCCTTCCGTTCGCGCTCGCGCCGCTCCTCTCGGCGTGTGACAAGCCTTCCGCGCCGCCGCCCGCCGCGGACGAGGCCGGTGCGTCGCCTTCGGTCACCACGACCAAGGCCTCCTCGCAGACCGTGACGGTGCTCGTCACCGCCGACGAGAACGGCTACCTCGTCGCCCAGGACAGCGCGAAGAAAGGCGGCGCCGCCCAGGTGCTCGGCATCTGGAAGACCGAGGATCACCACACGACCGGGAGCGACGCGGCGACCCTCGCGCTCTCCACCGGCGACCACTGGGGCGGCGCCTCCATCTCCTCGTTCTTCGGCGGCGAGCCGATGGCGGATGTCCTCGCGAAGATGGGCTACGCCGGCTCCGGTCTCGGCAATCACGAGCTCGATTTCGGCCGCGAGCAGTTCACCAAGAACGCGTCGCACGGCGGCTTCCCGTACCTCGCCGCGAACGTCACGGCGACCGACGACGCCTCCCGCGCGCTGAAGATCGAGCCCTTCCACGTCTTCGAGCGGAGCGGCTTCAAGATCGGCGTCATCGCGCTCTCCGACGTGAACGCCCCGAAGACCGCGATGGCCGGCCGCTTCGACTTCATGACCTTCGCCCCTTACGAGGAGGCGCTCGCCGCCAACCTGCCGAAGGTCTGGGACAAGGGCGCAGACGCGGTCATCGTGCTCGCCGACGAGTGCCCGACCGCCCTCGCGCCGCTCTTCGAGAAGCACGCCGACTGGAAGGTCACGGCGGTCGTCGGCGGCCACTGCCCGGCCACCGTCGACACGAAGGCCGGCAAGACGCCGCTGCTCTCGCCGGCCAAGCACTTCCAGGGCTTCGCCCGCATCAAGCTCACGTTCGACGGCAGCAAGCCGGCGAAGGAGAACCTCACCGGCGCCGCCGCGCAGCTGGTCGACGTGTCGACCTCCACCGTCACCCCGGACGCGGACCTCACGAAGACCGTCGAGGGCTTGAAGAAGAAGACCGACGAGGTGCTCGGCGAGGAGATCGGCACCACGAAGGCCGGCTTCAAGGCGGGCTCGCCCGAGATGGGCCGCTGGATCGGCGGCGCGCTGCGCGAGACGCTCAAGGTCGACGCGGCCATCATCAACAAGAAGGGCCTCCGTCAGGACCTTCCGCCGGGCAAGATCACGAAGGGCTCGATCTACTCGGTCATGCCGTTCGAGAACGCGGTGCTCACCCTCAAGCTGAAGGGCTCCGATCTCACGACCGTCGCGGCCAACCCGCAGGTCATCGTGGACGGACCGAAGGGCAAGATCGATCCCGCGAAGGTCTACGACGTCGCGACCGTCGACTACCTCTACTTCGGCGGCGACAACCTGCAGCTCGAGAAGGCCGACCGCGATCCGGGCGAGACCGGCCGCGTGTGGCAGACGCCGGTCATCGAGTGGACGAAGAAGCAGGCGACGGACGACAAGAAGCCCCTCGAGACGCTCCTGACGAAGTGAGCGCGCGCGGGGGGGTCAGCCCTTGCGCTCTTCGGCGGCGGCCTGGAGGCGGGTGACCTCCTCCTCCAGGCGGCGGATCTGACGCTTCAGATCCTTCACCTCGTCCTCGGTGGCGAGGCTCATCGCCTTGGCGAGCTTCTCGACCTGCTCGTTCGTGAAGGTCGAGACCTTCCCGGGCACCTCCACCATCTGCATGACGGCCTTCATCACGCGCTCGTCCTGCATCAGCTTCTGGACGCGGGGGTCGGAAATCAACTTCATGCCCTGCTCCAGCAGGGTCTTCTTGATCGAGCTCATGGCCCGGCAGCATAGCCGGCGGCGGACGCCGGCGCAGCACCGCCTCGCAGGTCGCGCCGCCACTCTCCCCGGTGGCGTCGCAATCGATTGCGAGTAGCGAACGCGAGCGATCGCTCACATGATAGCTGCCGAGAGGGAGGTGGCCATGGCTACTCCGATTGCGAGCCCGCGGAACGGCGACGATCACAAGAGCGCGAGGCCGGTGCCGCGGCTCGCGCCGAAGCATCTGCTGCTGGGGCACCTGCTCGCCTTCCGCGACGACCGGATCGGGCTCCAGCTCGAGGTCGGCAAGAACGAGGGCGACATCGTCCAGGCCCGTTTCGGGTTCGTGCCCGTGGTCCTCGTCACCTCGCCGGCGCTCGCGCACGAGGTCCTGATGACCAAGAACGCCTCGTTCGTGAAGTCGCCGGGCCTCGCGATCTTCCTCCGCCCGGTGCTCGGCAACGGGCTCCTCACGAGCGAGCACGGCACGCACGCGCAGCACCGCAAGATGATCGCGCCCGCCTTCGCGCACAAGCGCGTGGCTTCGTACGCGACGACCATGGCCGAGCGTTCGGCGCGCGTCGCCGCCGCGGTTCCCGACGGGACGGTCCTCGACGCCTCCGAGCTGCTCATGCAGCTCACCCTCGAGATCGTCGGCAAGACGCTCTTCGACGCCGAGGTCCGTGACACCGCGAAGGAGGTCGGCGACGCCGTCACGACCGCGATGGAGTGCACGTTCGCGCAGCTCGGCTCGGTGCTGCCGATCCCGCCGTTCGTCCCCACGCCCACCAACCTGCGCAGCCGGCGCGCGGTCGCGACGCTCGACTCCATCGTGTACGGCATCATCCGGAAGCGACGCGAGAGCACCGAGGACCGCGGAGACCTCCTCAGCATCCTCCTCGAGACGAAGTACGAGGACGGCAGCACGATGACGGACAAGCAGGTCCGTGACGAGGCCATGACCCTCTTCCTGGCCGGCCACGAGACCACCGCCAACGCGCTCGCGTGGACGCTCTACCTGCTCGCGAAGCATCCCGAGGCACGCGCCCGGCTCGAGGCGGAGGTCGACGCGCTCGGGCACGTCCCTTCGTACGAGGACCTCGAGCAGCTCCCGTGGACCCTCGCGGTGCTGAAGGAGACGATGCGGCTCTACCCGCCCGCGTACACCATCGCGCGCCGCGTGAGCGAGGACGTGGTCCTCGGCGGCTTCACGGTGAAGAAGAACGTCCTCGTCGTCATCAACGTGCTCGGTCTGCACCGGCGGCCCGACATCTTCCCGGATCCGGAGCGCTTCGACCCCGAGCGCTTCCTCGGCGATGCCGAGAAGAAGCTTCCGCGCGGCGCCTACATCCCGTTCGGCAGCGGTCCGCGCGTGTGCATCGGCAACCACTTCGCGCTCATGGAAGGGCACGTCGTGCTCGCGTCTCTGCTGAAGCGTCTCCGCTTCGACCTCGCCAGCGACAAGCCGGTCGAGCTGGAGCCGCTCGTCACGCTGCGCCCCAAGGGCGGGATGCCGATGCGCGTGACGGTCCGCGAGCCGAGCGCCTGATTCAGTCGCCGGCGTCCACCTCGCCGCACGCGGCGGCGGCGCCCGACGCGCACGCCCGCTCCCAGAGGGCGGTCGCGCGGGCCGGGTCGCGGGCGACGCCGGTACCATTGGCATAGGCCCTCGCCGGCACGGTGCAGGCGAGGGCGTCGCCGAGGCGGCATGCCTTCTCGAGGAGCTCCACCTGCCGGCGACGGCTCGGCGGAGCGCCTGCGCCCGCGGCGACCATGCGCGCCGCGTTGCTGCACGAGGCGACGTCGAGCAGCTCGCAGGCGCGCTCGTGGAGGAGGAGCGCCCGCGGGAGGTCTCGCTCGACGCCGCCGTCGGTCGTCTCGATGCCGCGCTCGATGCGCGCAGCGAGGAGCGCACACGAAAAGGCGAGGCGCCGGTCGCAATCCTCCTCGCACGGCCGCAGATCGGATGCGCCGTACACGCATGCGCGCTGGGCGCCGTCGACCGGAGCGGCGGGCGGCGCGCCTCCCGCGCCCGTCACGGGAGGCTCCGCCGCGGGCGTCGACGCGCTGCCCGGCGAGCACGCGGCGAGAAGGGCACCCCCGACGAGCCATGGCGTTGCCGCGCGCGCTCGCACCCCCCGGTGCTACGTCATCCGCTCGGCGCCGTCATCACTCCTTCGCGGGCGTCACGAGCTCGAAGCTCGCCTTCGCGCCGTTGTCGCCGACCGTGACCTCACCCGTGATCTTCGTCCCCGGGGTGAGCCCCGCCGCGCCCGCGATCTTCACGGTGGTGCGGCAGCTACCCTTGGCGAGCGCCGCGCCCATGTTGCGGAAGAGCGCGTCGAGGTCGGCGGGGTTGTTCGCCGACGCGTAGCTGCCGCCGGTCGCCGTCGAGAGCTCGCGCAGCACCTTCACGGCGGACGCGTCGACCTGCTCGCTGCCCTCGGCCGCCGGTCCGAGGCCCACCGTGAAGACCGGGATCTGCGCAGCCTTCGCCGCCGCATGGCACGCGTCGCGCTTGTCTTCGCTGTTCGGGCTTCCGTCGGAGAGGAGGAGCATGCCGCGCCGGCCGTCCTTCATCGAGTCGACGAGCGGCACCATCGCCGCGCAGCTCTCGAAGAGCGGGGTGCTCCCGCCGTCCTCGATCATCTCGGTGGCCTTGATGAGCGCCGCCTTGTCCGAGGAGAACGCGGCCGTCGCCGGCGAGCAGCTCGCCCCGTTCTGCGAGACGCAGAGGAGGTCGCGGAGGTCGTCGCCGCTGTTGCCGTAGTCGGTGAGGAGCACCTTGTCGCGCGCGCCGAGCGCGTTCAGGAAGCTGACCGTCGCGCTCTTCCGGAGCTTGTCCGGGTCGCTCGAGTACATCGAGCCGGAGTCGTCGAGGATGACGCCGACGTTCAGGGCCTCGTCACCGGTCGCCGGCAGCGTGCACTCCGTGTCACCCGTCGTGGTGACGAGGGAGCCCGCGGAGGTGAGGGTCACCGCCACCTTCAGGCCCGCGCCCAGCACGGCCTCGCCCTTGGCGTCCTTCGGGATGGTGGTCAGTCCAAGCTCGCCGCTCGCGTAGAGCGCGCTCGTGACGCTCGTTCCGACGACCGTGACCTCGGTGACGCGGGCGTTCAGGTCCGCGGCGTCATCCGTTCGGATCTCGCAGGCCGTGACGAGCGACGCGGCGACGAGAGACAAGGTGAAGGCAGTGGAGTGGAGTGCTTTGGAAGCGTTCATCATCGTGGAGGTCAGACGCCGTGATCCGGCCCCGATTCAGGGGCGGGGGACGCACGAACGGACGACATGGTAGGGATGATCGCCGTGGCAACGCGCAGCCGGTCCGCGGCCTCTCTCCTCGGCATGCCTCTGGCGCGCTTCATGCGCGAGCACTGGCAGAAGAAGCCGCTCCTCGTCCGCGGCGCGATCCCTGGGCTACGCGATCCCCTCACGCCCGACGAGCTCGGCGGGCTCGCGTGCGAGGACGGGGTCGAGTCGCGTATCGTCCGCGAGCGCGGCGGCGCGCGTCCATGGGAGGTCACGTACGGCCCCCAGGCCGAGGAGATCTTCGCGACGCTCCCCGAGCGCGGATGGACCATCCTCGTCCAGGAGCTCAATCGGTGGGTGCCCGACGCGGCGCTGCTCCTCGAGCAGTTCTCGTTCGTCCCGAACGTGCGCGTCGACGACGTGATGGTGAGCTACGCGGCGCCCGGCGGCAGCGTGGGACCACACCTCGACAGCTACGACGTGTTCCTCGTGCAGGGCATGGGCAAGCGCCGGTGGCAGTACGGAACGAAGCCCGCGAAGGACCGCGCCTTCCGCGAGGGTCTCGAGCTCCGCATCCTCGAGCGCTTCGTGCCCGACGTCGACGAGGTGCTCGGGCCCGGCGATCTCCTCTACCTGCCGCCCGGCTTCGCGCACCATGGCACGGCGGTGACGCCGTGCTTCACGTACTCGGTGGGCTTCCGTTCACCGGGGCTCGGCGAGATGTGGCGCTCCTTCGGCGCACACCGCGCCCGCCACTTCGCGGGTGCCGACGCGCTCCTCGTCGACCCGCCGCTCGCGCCCGCCGAGAACCCTGGCGCGATCCCCGAGGCGCTGCTGGCGCGCGTCCGCGAGGCGATCCGTGCGCTCGACACGAGCGACGACAGCATCGACCGCTGGTTCGCCTCGTTCGCCACCGAGCTTTCGCCCGGGCACGAGCTCGACGCGCCCGCCCGCGCGCCAGGCGAGGCGAAGATCCTCGAGCGCCTCGCGCGGAACGCCGTCGTGGAGCGCAGCGAGGAGGGACGCTGGGCCTACCTTCCGCGCAGGGGCGGTCTGTACCTGTACGTGGCGGGCCAGGAGCGGGCCGTCGGGCGAGGGGAGGCGGCGCTCGCCCGTCACCTCGCGAGCGCGCGACGCTTCCCGGGCCAGGAGCTCCTGGCGCTCGCAGAGAGCGGCGCCGCGCGCGCCCTCATCGTGGAGCTCTTCGCGGCCGGCGCTCTTCGGTTCGCGCCTCGGAGCGCACGGGCTTCTGCGCGATGAAGAGGTAGTTGAAGCCGCGGAGGAAGAAGTTCCCCTCCTCGGCGGCCTTCCGGTAGTTGCCCATCTCGAGCGACTTGTTGTGCCGGACCACCGACACGATGTCGACGATCGCGAGCGACTCGGCGATGCTCACGAAGAGCTGGAAGCCGACCGGCGCGAAGCCCTTCTTCTTCTCGAAGTAGTCGCACACGTAGAGCCCGAGGATGCCGCCCGGCACGAGCACGCGCGCCGCCTCGCGGATGGCCTTGTGCATCGCCTGGTAGTACTTCGGGTCGTACGCGGAGAGCTTGCCGATGCAGGTCGGGTCGTCCGAGTAGTCGATGTGATCGCCGTACGGCGGATCCATGAACACGAGGTTCACCGAGTTGTGCTCGAGCGGAAGCTTGCGCGCGTCGGCCTTCTCGATGTCGGGCCGGTGGGGCGACAGGTCGAAGCCGCGCGCCGCACGGCCGGTGTCCTTCGCGACGTCGAGCGTCGTGCCCGATCCGCAGAAGGGATCGACCACGAGGTCGCCCGGCTTGGTGTAGCGCTCGATCATGTTCCAGATGATGTACGAGGGCGTCGCCCCGACGTACTTCTGGTCCCCCTGCATCCCCTCGCCGTAGTGCTGGGACGGGTACTCCCAGAGCGTGGTGGGCTGGACGCGAAGCTGGGGCTTCCTGGGACGCTGGTGCTGCACGGCGCGCACCTTAGCTCACGGGGCGTGTCGCGGCAGCCTCGACGTCCGGCGGCGCCGGCCCGCCGCCGACCTGACGTAGACTCGCCCTCATGTCGCGGCCACCCCACGCAGGCACCGCAATTCGCCGAGCCTCGCTCCAGCCATGACATCGCCGGCAAGCGAAGCGACGTCGGAAGACCGCTTGCGCCGGGCGTTCTCCGTCCGCCGTAACCTCCGCGCGCTCTTCGTTGCGCCCGAGACGCACTGGAGGCCGCTCGACGGTCTCCGCGCACTCTCGATCCTGTGGGTGATGCTCTTTCATGCGGCCTGGTACGCCGCGCCGTTCGTCCCGCTCCCGACGTACATCGCGCTGCTCGGCTCGCCGTGGATGCTTCCGGTGTGGCGTGGAGATTTCGGTGTCGACGTCTTCTTCGTGATGTCCGGCTTCCTCATCGCCGGCCTCATGCTCGACGAACGCGAGCGCACGGGGCGCGTCGCCCTCGCGCGGTTCTACTGGCGAAGGCTGCTCCGACTGTGGCCCGCGCTCATCTTGGTGGCAGCCCTGGACGTGGCGCTCATCGGCGACAACCCGACGATGATCTGGGCAAACCTCTTTTACGTCAGCAACTTCGTGCCGATTCGACAGGCCGCCATGGGATGGACCTGGTCGCTCGGCATCGAAGAGCAGTTCTACCTTCTGTGTCCGTGGGTGATGCGGGCTCTCGCGCCGCTCGGGACCCGTGCACGTCTGGGATTGCTGGGCGCGGCAATCGTCGGCCTCGTGGTGGTCGCTGCGTGCGTCGTGGGCAATGGACCCTTCTTTGCCATCGATGCGGAGATCGCCGTCAACCGGGACTTCTCGCGTTGGGCCGTCGATTACGACGCCCTCTACGTGAAGCCCTGGATGCGAGGCGGGCCGCTCCTCGTGGGCGTGGCATGCGCTTACCTCTTGCGGGTGCCGAAGCTCATGGTGCGCCTCGGGACGACCCGCCTGCTCGGCACGGTCGCTCTGTTCCTTGCGGTAGGAATCGCTGCCGCCAGCACCCATTGGCCCCTCGTCGTGGGCGTGCCGCGAGGTCTCGAGATCGCGTTTCTGGCAGCGTACCGGACGATGTTCGGCTGTGCGGTCGGGGTGGTTCTTCTCTTCGCCCTGTCGGCGCATCCCGTCGGCGCAGCGATCGGCAGGTTCCTGTCGCTCCGTTGCTTCTATCCAGTCGCTCAACTCGCCTACAGCGCGTATCTCGTCAACCCGCTCGTGTGCATCGCGGTCCACAAGCTCGCGGCGCCGCTCGTCTGGCAGGGCCGAGCATCGCCGATGGCCCTCTTCATCCCGCTCGACGTGCTCGGCACGTTCGTCGTCGCATCGGCAATCTACCTTTTCGTCGAACGGCCGATCATGGCGCTGCGTCCGGGAGAACGGCCCGCGCTCCCCCCGGCGCCAGCCCGTTCGAGCGAGCTCCCGGCCTACCGGCCCGCACCGGACGGGGGGCTGCTGGTCGGCGCCGCGCTGCTCGCGGCGACGCTCGCCTGGTGCAACCGCTTCATCCAGGACGACGCCTTCATCTCCTTCCGTTATGCGCGTCACCTCGCGGCGGGCCACGGTCTCGTGTGGAACACCGGAGAATCGCCGTTCCAGGGATTCACGAACCCGCTCTGGACGCTCGTGATCGCCGGCGGGATGCGCGCGGGAGCCGAACCGGTCGTACTGTCTCAGGCGCTGGGCCTCGCCTGCTTCGTCGTCACCTTGGTGACCGCCGGAAGCGTTGCTTCGGCGCACTCCGGTGCGCGCCGGGTAGGCCTGGCGGTGGTCGTCGGCCTCGGCCTGAACGCCTCGTTCAATGCGCATGCGACTGGCGGGCTCGAGACCCAGAGCCAGGCGATGTTCGCGATGCTCGTCGCGTGGTGCCTCACGCGAGCGCCGGCTGAAGCCCGCGCGCGAGAACGCTGGTTCGCGGCCGCCTCGCTGGCGGCCGGCCTCGCGGTCTGGACACGGCTCGACAGCGTGCTCCTCGTCACCCCGATGCTGCTCGTTGCGCTCCTGCAGGCGCGCAACGCACGGTCGGGCCGCCTTGTGCTCGCCGCGATGCTGCCGTTCACCTTGCTGCTCGCTGGCCTGGCCGCATTCTGCTGGACCACCTTCCATCGGCTCCTGCCGAACACGTTCTACGCGAAGGCGAGCGGGCTCGACGGCGTCGTGCTTCGCGCCGGCGCCGGATATCTGGTCACGTACCTGTCTTCGTATCAGCTCCTGCCATTTCTGGCGTTTGCCGCGTACCTGGGTCGTCGAACGATCCGTCGGGCACCCCCGCTCCTGCAGGCGGCGATGTTCGCTTTGCTGTCGTGGGCGCTGTATGTCGTGGCGATCGGAGGCGACTTCATGGAGTTTCGCCCGCTCGTTCCCATTCTTCCGATGGCCGTCGTCATCGTGGCCTGGTCGGTCAACGGCGGCGGAGGCGAGAAGGCCGTCTGGGTGTTCGCCTCGGCGAGCGTCATCAGCTCCGGCCTCGTGTACCTGCGGTTGCGGGACACTCCCGTGGTCGATGGACCCGGTCTGGTGGAGACCGTCCGCGGCCTCGACGATCACATCACCGAGCACGACCAGGACTGGCGGGAGGTCGGGGTCGGGCTGGGCCGAGCCTTCGCGTGCGACCGCGACGTGACCATCGGCACGATGGCCTCCGGAGCGATCCCCTATTACTCGGACCTGCGGACCGTCGACATGCTCGGCCTGAACGACGCGTGGGTGGCCAGGCACGGCATCCTCTTCGGAACGCGGCCGGGGCACCGACGATGGGCGCCGCTACGGTACCTCGTGAGTCAGCACGTCAACATCGTGCTGCATCCCTGGCGCAGGAGCGACCCCGAACGTTCCTGGACCGACTACACGAGGGCCGCCGTGGTCGCGCGCTACGTCCCCTTGTCCGCGGTCGAGGAGCTCCCCGAAGACGCCTCGATCATCGAGATCCCGGTGGCCCCGGACCGCCATGTCCGCGCGCTCTATCTCGTGCGAGATGCGCACGTCGACCAGTGCATCGCTGCGGGAGGATGGCGCGTCCTTCCGATTGCGCGCTGACGTGGCGGATGGCGCGCCGGGATCGTCGACGGCTCAGCGGGCGACGCGTCGTGCGTAGTAGATATCGTTGACGGAGGAGATGTTTCCGCCGCCCAGCAGCAGCTCACAGCCATCGTCCGAAACCCAGGAAGGGTAGTGAGTGCCCAGCTCGGGGTGAAGGACCGCCGGTCCGACCGACCACGAACCGCCCGCGGCGACGAGCGTGGACTCGACCACATCGGGGACGAAGCCGCCCGATGCCCACGATGCGTAGAAAATCGTGCCTTCGTCGGGCGTCACGACGGGTGTGCCGCAATTCATTTCCGCGCACGCGAGCGCGAGCTTCGTGGGGGTCGAGAAGGTCGTTCCATCGACTGCCGCGCGCCAGATCTCCATCGCATTCGAGCCATTCTCTCGACCGAAGTACATGGCCGTCGCGGAAGGGGCTCCGACGAGGCATGGGTCTGTCTCGTCCGCTGAAGTGTTGACGCTTCCGATGTCCGTTGCCGCGGCGAAGACACCGCCGGCACCGAGGGCCACGGCCAGATCCCGCGGCGGTGGGAATGCCGTCGCGAACACGAGGAGCGTACCGTTGCTGGAGACGGACGGCGCCCATTCGACAACCGCGGTCGATGACGGCGGGCTGATGACGGAAGCATTGGATAGCGAGGGTGCACTCACCGCTCCAGCGGGAGTGAAGGTGGCCCGGAACAGCTGCTGCTCGTTCGTCCCGGCTGGTGTCGCCGCGAAGAATGCGTTCGAGCCCACGACGCGAACACCCCACATCGTGGTGGCGATCGCTGCCGAGATGTCGGCGGTCCCCACGCGGAGGGGGGTCTGGAATGGCTTGCCTCTGCAGGTCAGCGCGGCAATGGCGTCCGGCGATCCGTCCCTCGCTTCGTCGCCTGGTTGTCCGTCCGTGGGCCGCGCATCCGGACGAGCCCCGGCTTCAGCGTTGCTGGCGCATCTCTCGTCCGCCGGGTCCTGCGTGCAGAGCGTGTCGAAATCCGTGCTGTGGAACAGATCGACGCATGCTGGCGTGAGAATGCCCGCAAGGACGAAGGCTGCCGTGCTCAGCGCGCGGCGGAGATTGCGCGGCTCATGTGGAAGCCCGCGACTGCTCACGGCGCCTCGAGCCGCTCTCGGACCCACGCAATGGAGGGCGCCGTTCGATGTTCCGCTGCTGTCACCGGCCCAAAAGCCACATCCGTATGCGTACCACCGGCAACCATCTCGTAGTCGACCGTGACGCCGCCGGCGCGCAGCTCGTTCACCAGAGCGTCGGTGCCGCTGGGCAGTACGATGTCGTCGTTCGCTCCCTGATAGACGTGCAGGGGCGCCTTCTGCGCGAACGGCCTCACGCGATTGGCCGCGTACCAGGTCGCGAAGCTCCGGTACTCGCCCCAGTTCCCGGTCTGGTACGCGAGCACGAAGGCGGGGGCGAAGATCTTCGCGCGCTCCACGCCGATCACCTCGTAGTAGGGGGACGTGCCGTTGAGCGGAAACGCGCAGCGCGAGGTCATGACGGTTCGTACCGTGGTCTCGAATCCCGTCACCCAAGGCGACGGCCCCTCATAGCCATAATGGTCGAGCCACGCGTAAACCAGCATCGTCTGCCAGATGATCTGTTTTCCGTCGGAGAAGAGATCGCGCCGCCACTGTTCCTCGAACATGGAAGCCGGCGCAGCGACGGAGAAGGCGCGGATATCCAGCTCCGGGGCGTAGCCTGCTTGCATGGCAGCCGCCGCCAACGTGGCGTGCCCACCCTGGCTGGCCCCGACGACGCCGAAACGGCCGGACGTCGGAACCGCCTGCCAGGTCGCAAGCGCCTTCGCCGCGCGCAGCGAATCGAGGACGGCCCGCCCGGTGACGTCCGAGACGAGATAGGGATGCACTCCCGGCGTACCGATACCCGGGTAGTCGGATGCGACGCCGATCGTACCGTGTGCTCCGAAGAGACCAGCGAGGCCGGCCCCGAACGGCGTCCCGGTGATCGCGCAGGGGTCGTCGACGCCGGTCGTGCCATGATTGTTCGCGACGATTCCGAACCCACGCTGCGGGGGCGCAACGTCGATGGGAATGGTCACCGTTGCGAGGGACGTCGTTTCGCCCGTGACGTACTCGATGGACCAGACGGAGAAGCCATTGTCGACGGCGACTTCGGAGTCGACGACCGAACGGAGCACGCCGAGAGGAACGTCGTCACGTCGTATAGCGCTCCGCACGCAGCCGTTCGTCGTGCAGGTCGGGTCGGGGGCGACGGCCAACCCTGCTTCGGCTGCGGCGTCACTTCCGCCATCCACCGGTACAGGCACCGCGTTCGGGCCAGAAACGGTGCTGCATGCGGCACTCGAAAGCAGCGCGAGCGCGCGCGCCGCCCGGGTCATTCAGGAGTCCTGCGCGCGTAGTAGATATCGTTGATCGAGGAGATGTTGGGTCCACCCAGCAGAACCTCGCAGCCGTCGTCGGAGACCCACGAAGGATAGTGGGTCCCGAGCTCGGGATGACCGACGGCGGGGCCTGCTGTCCACCCGCCGCTCGAATCGGTGAGAGCTGACGCGGCAACGTTTGGCACGAACCCGCCCGAGGCCCAGGAGGCAAAGAGCACCGTGCGTTCGTCGGGCGTGACCACGGGAGTGCCGCAGCTCAGCTGAGCGCACGTGAGCGCGAGCTTTGCCGGCGCTGAAAAGGTCGTTCCGCTGACGGCGGAGCGCCAGATCTCCATCGCGCCGGAACCATTCTCACGACCGAAATAGAGCGCCTTGGCTGTCGAGGAGCCAACCAGCCACGGGTCGGTTTCGTCTGCGCTGGTGTTGATGCTGCCAATCGGTATCGCGGCCGCAAAGGTGCCTCCAGCGCCGGTGGAGACCGCCAGATCGCGCGGCGGGGGGAAGGCCGTCGCGAAGACGAGGAGCGCACTGTCGGGCGAGACGGTGGGAGCCCACTCCACCACGGAGCTCGAGGACGGTGGTGAGATGACGGCGGCGTTGGAGAGCGACGGCGCGCTGCCGCCGACGCCGGGCGTGAAGGTTGCTCGGAACAGCTGCTGCTCGTTGGCTCCAGCAGGAGTAGCCGCGAAGTAGGCGTTGGGGCCAACCACGCGAAGTCCCCACATGGTCGTGGCGATTGCGCCCGAGATGTCCGCCGTCCCCACGCGGACGGGCGCCTGGAACGCCTTGCCGCTGCAGCTACCAGGTCCGGCCTCGACCTTGGACCCAGAATCGGACTGCGGGGTCCCATCCACCTGCGGCGCGTCGGCATGCGCGTCCGCGTCGGCGACAGGCTCCCCGGCGTCTTCGCCGTGGCTCTCGCTCGCGTCGAAGCCCGTACATCCTGACGAGCCCCTGAGGAGCCCGACCGCGATCAGCATTCCACCGGCGCCGCGAACGACGTGTTTCACCACCCCCACGGCCGGAACATAGCATTTCCCGTCACTCAGTCGCGGGCGCACCGCCCGCCGACCGCCAGGTACTTGTTCGTCGACGGCCACGTGCGGAAGCCCGTGATCGGATGCTTGCTCGGGATCGCGTGCTGGTCGAATGCGCCCGTCCGGTTCAGGCCCACGTGGCGCGTCGCCGGGTCGGTGCCGGGCGTGCCGTCCATAGGCAGCGCCAGGTTGTAGACGTTGCCGGTCTGGTCGGAGTGGCCGAAGGGACCGTTGCCCTTCGGGAAGCGCCCGGGCGGCGCGATGTACAGCGAGTAATCGCACTTCTGCGGATCGTCGCCGATGCACGCGATGTTCGACGGCATCCAGAAGTTGAAGCGATGATTCGCCATCGTCATGTCCGAGCCCGCGGGCGCGGGCGTGCCGAATCCCTTGCCCGAGGGATCGTACGGATAGGGCTTGTCCCAGCCCCCCGGAGCCGGCGTCGTGCCCCACGGATACGTGTAGTTTGCAGGCTCGCCCTTGTCCCAGGCGTAATCGAGCTCGTCGAGCGTCGGCAGGCGCCCGCCGTCCCAGATGCAGAAGGCCGCCACCATGAAGAAGGTGACGCACTGCTGGGGCTTCTGATCGAGGACGTCCTGCGGGTACTGCTGCACGTCGCCGAAGAGGGTCGCGTTCACGTCGTCGGGGAGGCGGAACGTGCGCGAGTTGCCGACCTGGCTCGTGAGGCAGCCCTCGTTGCCGCCCTGCTCGGCGGCGCCGTAGTGGATGGGGCCGAGCTGCTGGTACACGCCGTCCTGCCCGGTGCCCGCGGGATAGAGATGCGGCAGGCCGGTCTGCACGGTGCCGTCGTCCATCTTCGTCGGCAGCCACGCATCCCAGGACGCCTCGAACCAGGCCGGCCGATGCGCCTGCACGTACCCGCGCACGTCGCCCTTGGTCTTCTCGACGAAGGCGCGGAACCGGCCGGCGGTGATGTTGAACTTGTCGAGCCGGTAGGGAGCGCCGGGCTTCGGCACGGGCAGCGTGGTGCAGCAGTCGTCGGTCCCGGTCGGACCGCACGTATCCCCGCCGTTGTGCTGCGTGCAGCTCCGGGCGCTCGCGCAGTGCTTCGTGTAATCGCAGCCGCCGCTGGTGCAGTCGCCATCGACCGCGCACGCGCCGCCGGTCGGCACGTTGCCGGGTACTGACGCGTCGGCGCCGCCACCATCGAGCACGCTCGCGTCCTCGCCGGGCGGCTGGGCCACGCCGCCATCGTCACCCGGCACCGCAGCGTCGCTGCCGCCACATGCGTAGAGGGATGCGCCGAGCAGGGCGCCGGCCACGAGAAGCGACGAACGCGAGGTCATCCCTCACTCTACGATCGCGGCCCACCAAAGCAAAAAGGGCCGCGCGGCGTGTGCCGGCGGCCCTCCTCGTCAGGCACGTACGCGCGTCACTCCTTGGCGTCGCCGCGCGCGAAGATCGACGCGACGTAGTTCAGGATGTCGGTCGCGCTGACCTCGTTGTAACCGAAGTTCTTGATCAGCCTCGACTTGATGATGTCGATCTTCTCCTGCGTGTCCTTGTCGACCACTGCCGAGACGAGCGTCTTCAGCTTGATCGAGTCCTTCTGATCCTCGAAGAGCTTCAGCTCGAGGGCCCGGCGCAGGCGGTCGTTCGTGTTCCACGCGAACTTCTTCCCGTCGACCGCGAGGGCGCCGATGAAGTTCATGATCTCGCGCCGGAAGTCGTCCTTCCGGTTCTCGGCGATCTCGATCTTCTCCTCGATCGAGCGCATCAGGCGCTCGTCCGGGTCCTCGTCCTGGCCGGTGTACTTGTTCTTCACGCGCTCTTTGAGCGTGAAGGCCTTGATGTTGTCGATGTAGTTGCCGGCGAGCTTGGCGATCGCGTCCTCGTCCGCGCTGATGGCGCGCTGGACCTCGTTCTTGACGATCTCCTCGTACTCCCGCTTCACCTGCCCGATGATCTCCTGGATGCGCTTCCGCTGCTCGTCATTGGTGATGAGCGAGTGGTGGCGAAGACCCTTGTCGAGCTCGTTGAGCACCATGAAGGGATTGATCGTCCCGTCCCCGGCGTCGTTGACGAGCGCGTTCGAGATCTTGTCCTGCACGTAGCGCGGAGAGATGCCCTCCATGCCCTCGCGCTTCGACTCCTTGCGGAGCTCCTTCACGGTGTCCTGCGTGTACCCGGGGAGCACCTTGCCGTCGTACAGCTTCAGCTTCTGGAGCAGCGACAGGTTGTGCTTCTTGGGATCCTCGAGGCGCGTGAGCACCGCCCACATGGCGGCGACCTCGAGGGTGTGGGGCGCGATGTGCTTGCCCTTCACCTTCGCGGGGCCGAAGTCCTTCTCGTAGATCTTGATCTCCTCGTGGAGCTTCGTGATGTACGGGATGTCGATCTTGATCGTGCGGTCGCGGAGCGCCTCCATGAACTCGTTGTTCAGGAGCTTCTTGTACTCGGCCTCGTTCGTGTGGCCGAGGATGACCTCGTCGATGTCGGTCTGCGCGAACTTCTTCGGCTTGATCTTCTTCTCCTGAGAAGCGCCGAGAAGATCGTAGAGGAACGCGACGTCGAGCTTCAGCATCTCGACGAACTCGACGATGCCGCGGTTCGCGATGTTGAACTCGCCGTCGAAGTTGAACGCGCGCGGGTCGGAGTCCGACCCGTACTCGGCGATCTTCCGGTAGTTGATGTCGCCGGTGAGCTCGGTCGAGTCCTGGTTCTTCTCGTCCTTGGGCTGGAACGTGCCGATTCCGACGCGATCCTTCTCGGAGAGGACGAGGCGACGGACGCGGACGTGATTGTTCATCACCTTCCCCCAGTCGCCCTCGTACTTGGTCATCAGGTTCTTGAAGATGAACCGGCTCGCGGGATCGAGGTCACCGTCGACGCGGACCTTGTACTGGTCGTTCGAGAGGCCGAGCTCGTCGATCGCCTTCGCGCGCCAGTCCTGCGGGATGAGGCGCAGCGGCTCGTCGTTCATCGGGCTCGGGAACCGGTCGGTGGCGGTGCCGGCGAGGCCCGTGTCACCGAGGTTCACCCAGTCGAACGAGTAGAGCGCGCCGTCGACCGTGCGCGAGTAGTACTCGATGCCCTGCTTCAGGAGGCGCGCGATGGTGCTCTTCGACGAGCCGACGGGGCCGTGGAGGAGGATGACGCGCTTCTCGGGGCCGTAACCCTCGGCCGCCGCCTTGAGGACGTGCACGAGGCGCATCAAGGGGATGTCGAGCCCGAAGATGGCGTTCGCGCCGTTGTTCATCTCGTCGCGGAAGAAGTTGTAGCGGGTCAGCTTCTTCTTGTTGTCGATGTACTCCTCGGTTCCGAAGGAGATCACCATGTCATAAAGCCGCTGGTACGCGTTGCGCGTGACCTGCGGGCGCTCGCGCACGAGCGCGAGGTATTCCTCGAACGATCCCTCCCACGACAGCTCGCGATACAGCTTGAAGTCCTGCATCGCTCCGATCCGGTCGATCATCGCGTTCGCCATGCTTCGACGATATCACCGGCCTCCATGCCGCAACGGCAAAACGGGTGCCGCGCGCGGCACGTGCACCTCCGTTCACACCGCCGTCGTACACGCAGCGTCACCCCGAGGCGTGGCGGTCGCGCTCCCGGTGGCTCCGCGCAGAGCCGAACCATTATTTATCCGTAAGGGACCTTGGTTTTCCGGAGGTTCTGACCAACACTCAGAGGGCGGCTCGGTGGTTGCAACATCCCGCCTTCGAGGAACGAGCTCTCCGATGAACACCCCATCCGTACTCAGGTCTCTGTCTCTCGCGGTCGTGCTCGCGAGCGTCGCGAGCGTCGCGGTCGGCTGCGGGCCCTCGCCGGCGTACGAGGAGCCGCGCACGCCGCGCGCTCCCGTGACGTACGCAGCGAGCGGTGATCAGGAGCCCCTCACGTCGGAGCAGCTCGCCGCCGCCAACGAGCAGCGTCAAGCCCAGGGCGGCGGCGACATCGCGGTCGGCAACGACAGCGACGACGAGTACGCCGACACCGACCCGAGCGCGCTCACCGAGTTCAAGCCCGCGCTCGACGGGCACGGCGAGTGGGTCGACGACCCGACGTACGGCACCATCTGGGTCCCCGCGTCGGCCGAGGTCGGCAGCGACTTCGTCCCGTACTCGACGGCCGGTCACTGGACCTACGACGAGGCGCAGGACTACGTCTGGGTGTCCGATTACTCGTGGGGCTGGGCCCCGTTCCACTACGGCCGCTGGGTCCGCGTGAATCATCACGGCTGGGCCTGGATCCCGGGCCGCCGCTACGCGGGCGCATGGGTCACGTGGCGCGTCGGCGACCCCGGCTACGAGTACGTGGGCTGGGCCCCGATGGGTCCCGACTGGTACTGGTACAACGGGTACGCGGTCGGCTGGACCTTCGGCTACACGCCGTACTGGGGCTACTGCCACCGGGACTACCTGTGGACCCCCGGCTACGGCGGCTACTACTACGGCGGCTACAGCCCGCGCGCTCACGACATCGAGTCCCACACCCATCCGTACTCGGCTCCGCCGGCGGGCCGCGGCTCCGATCGTTACGCGGCCTCTCCCTCGGTCGGCGGCGGTGGTCGCGTCGCGGCATCGCCCCGCGTCGGTCCGTCGCCGGCATCGCTCGGCGTGAAGGCCGACCGCGTTCTCGCGCCGCCCATCGGGCACGACGCAGGCCTCGCTCGCGCTCAGCTCCTCGCGCAGCCCCGCACCGCGGTGGTCGCCGGCGCCGCCGCCCCCGTGCAGACGCGCCGTCGTCCCTTGGACCGCGACCTGCTGGTGACGGATCCCAGCCGCGCTCCCGGTGCGGGCGCCGGTCTCGGCGGTGCGCATGTCGATGCGACGGCGCGGGCCCCGCAGTATCAGCCGAACGGCGGCGGAGCACGCTCCTCCTCCATCGCCTCGCCGACGGCGCGCCCGTTCTCGACGTCGCCCACGATGACGCAGGGGAGCACGCAGCCGACCCTCCGCACGTCCCCCGCGTTCCCGTCGCAGCCCGCGTCGCGCCCCATGCCGGTGTACACGCCGTCGCCCTCGCAGCCGACTTTCCGCTCCGCGCCTCAGCCCTCGCAGCCCTCGCAGCCCTCGCAGCGTCCGGTGTTCCGGCCCTCGCCGTCGCCCTCGCAGCCCACGTTCCGGGCGGCGCCGTCGCAGCCCACGTTCCGTCCCTCGCCGTCGGCACCGGCCTCGCGCCCGTCGACCCCGAGCTTCCGCCCGAGCGCGCCCTCCGCGCCCGTCTCGCATCCGTCGAACTCCGTTCGATCTCCCTCGACTCCGAGAAGAAGGTGAGTCCGCTCATGATTGCCAGCTCCGTGCTTCGCTTCAGCTCCGTCGTCTCCGTCGTCCTCGCGTCCGCCTCGCTCTCCGCGTGCGTCTACGACGACGATCCGCCGCGGCACCTCGGGCCCGACACCTCGCCGCCGGCCGTACCCGCGGGCGGAAGCAGCGGCACCGGCGGCTCGTCTTCGGGCGGCAGCAGCGGCGGCTCGAGCGGCACCAGCGGCACGCCCACCACGACGCCGATGCTGGTCTCGGTCGACAGCGACCAGGTGATGGATGCCGACCCCGGCCAGGGCGTCGGGATCTTCACGGAGTACGGCGCGGGCGGGAAGTGGCACGTCTGGTGGACCTGCGACACCGCGCGGTCGCAGCTCCCTTGCGACGTCGTGCTCTCGGCATCCCTCGCGACCGGCACGCTCGACGAGCTCGATACGAAGGAGCTCCAGAACCAGGGCACGGCGGTCGCCGGTGCTAACCGCGTCGACGTGTCGGTCACCACGACGACCGAGGTTCACGGCATCCGCTTCACGAGCACGCCGGGCGCGGTCCTCCAGCTCCAGGCGACGATCGGAGGTCTGACCGAAGGGCCGGGCGTGAACCGCTCGTACTTCTTCTTCGTGCAGGACGGGAAGATCAACGGCGGCTATACCGGGCTGCTCACGAACCCCTTGCAGCTGCAGGGCAACATCCCCTGATCCAACGTCGCGTCGTCGTCGGCATCGGCGCCAACCTCGGTGAACGTCTCGAGACGATGCGGGCCGCCGCGGCCCGCATCAGCGAGCTCGCCAACGTGCGGGTGCGTGCGCGGTCTCGCGTTTACGAGTCCGCCCCGGTCGGCGTGACCGACCAGCCGTGGTTTCTCAACGCCGCGGTGCTTGCGGATTGCATGCTCTTGCCCGCGACGCTCCTCGGTGAGCTCCTGCGCATCGAGCGCGAGCTCGGGCGCGATCGCACGGCCGACGCGGTACGGTGGGGGCCGCGCCTCATCGACCTCGACGTCCTGTGGATCGAGGGCCTCGCCGTCGACACCGAGCGCCTGACCGTGCCTCATCCGCGCCTCAAGGAGCGCGCGTTCGCGATCCTTCCGCTCCTCGACGTCGCGCCGGACGCCCTCGACCCGGCAACCGGGGAGGGCTACGTGCCGCCGCGAGGTTCGCGCGACGTCCGCCTGACCGGCCTGTCGCTCGGCTGAGCGCCCCCCTCAGAGCCCGAACGACCGCAGCTTCTTGTGAAGGCCTTCGCGGGTGATGCCGAGGCTCTTCGAGGCGGCCGTCTTGTTGTTGCCGTGCTCGCGCAGGGCCTCGATGAGCAGCCAGCGCTCGACCTGGTCCATCATCTCCTTGAGCGTGCCCTTCGTCGGCTTGACGCGCTCGATCATGCCTTCGACCTGGCGCACGCGCGGCGAGAGCATGTCCGGCGTCACGAACCCGCCGGCGTCGACCTGGATGCAGAGGCGCTGCACCTCGTTCTGGAGCTCGCGCACGTTGCCCGGCCAGTCGTAACCCTGGAGGAGCTCCATCGTCTGCTGCGAGAACCCTCCCGACGGCTTGCCGAACTCCGCCGAGAAGCGGTGCAGGAAGTGGTCGGCGATGAGCGGGATGTCCTCGCGCCGCTCGCGTAGCGGCGGCACGCGGAGCGGGAAGACCTTGAGGCGGTAGTAGAGGTCCTCGCGGAAGCGCCCCTCGGCGACCTCCTTCTCGAGGTTCCGGTTTGTCGCGGTGACGATCCGCACGTTGACCTTCTTCTCGGCGGTGGCGCCGATCGGACGGACCTCGCCCTCCTGCAGGACGCGAAGGAGCTTCGACTGCAGCGAGACGGGCATCTCGGTCACCTCGTCGAGGAACAGCGTGCCGCCGTCCGCGATCTCGAAGAGACCCTTCTTGTCCTCGTGGGCGCCGGTGAAGCTGCCCTTCTTGTGTCCGAAGAGCTCGCTCTCGAGGAGCGTCTCGGGCATGGCCGCGCAGTTCTGGCCGACGAAGAGGCGGTCGCGACGGTTCGAGCGGTAGTGCACGCTCGCCGCGATGAGCTCCTTGCCGACGCCGGTCTCGCCCTCGATGAGGACGGTGACGCGCGTGTTCACGACCTTCTCGAGCTGCTGGAGCAGCGCCTTCATGGGCGCGCTCTGGCCGATGATCTCGGGGCCGCCGCCGGCGCGGTTGCCACCCCGACGCTCCTGCTCCTTCGTCTTGAGGAACGCGTTCTCCTTCTTGAGGCGCTCCTCGGCGGCACGTAGCCGCTTCACGAGGCGAGCATTCGCGACCGCGAGGGACGCGTTGTGCGCGAGCACCGCCATGATCTCGAGGTCGCCGGACGTGAGGACGCCCGACTCGCGGTTGTCGACCTGGATGACGCCGAGGATGTCCTCGCCCTTCCAGAGCGGGATTCCGAGCGTCGAGCGGATCTGCGCGCCCATGAGCGACTCGCTGTTGCCGACCTCGCTCGGCGCGTCGGCGGCCACGACCGCGGCGCGCTCGGTGACCACCTTGCGGAACACGCTGCGCGTGATCGGGATCGGCCCGACGCTCGGCGCGTCCTGACCGCGCACCCGCGTCATGACGGGAACGTAGCCGGCGACGCCGGTGGGCTTTCCGCCCTCCTCCTCGTCGTCGCGGAGGACGATCGTGACGTGCGTCGCGAGCGGCACCAGCGTGAAGCTCGCCTCGCAGATGGCGACGAGCACCTCGGCGAGGTCCGGCGCGGAGCCGATCTTCTTCTGCGCGTCGTAGAGCGTGCGGAGGCGCCGGTCGTCCTTCTCGACGATGGTGGCCTGCGGACCGACGAGGTCCTCGATCTTCTTGAGAGCGAAGACCCGGGCATTGTCCGTCTCGTCCTTCAAGGTCACCGCGATGTGCACGATGCGGTCGGCCGAGCCGAGCTCGATGACGTCGCCGTCGTCGAGGGGCGCCTCGCGGCCCTGCGCGTCGTCGAGCGCGATCCGCTCGCTTCCGCGCAGGATGGCCGTGCCGTTCGTGGAGCGATGGTCGACCAGCACGTACCGGTCGCCGGCGAAGACGATCTTCGCGTGCTCGCTCGAGACGTGCGTGTCGGGAACGATGAGATCGTTGCCCTCGGCCCGGCCGATCCGGACGACGTCCGTGGTCGGCTCGAGCGCGGTGCCCGAGGC
Source organism: Labilithrix sp. (assembly GCA_028287035.1). Next base: position 32,984 of record JAQBQL010000189.1, read on the forward strand.
CTCGCCGCGTGTGACCTCGAGCCGGATCACGGAACCCGCGAGCGCAGCTTGAGCGCGGTCTTGAAGACCTCGTCGTCCGCGTAGTTGACGCCCGCCGAGCGGTCGGTGTCGACCACCTTCTCGAGCGCGGTCGCGGCGTTCACGTCACCCTGCGGGGAGAGGTGGTCGATGGCCTCGACCATCGCGAGACGGACGGAGCCGTCCTTCACCTTGTCGACGCGCGAGACGAGGTCCGCCTTCACCTTGTCGTTGCCGTACACGCCGGCCATCCACGCCGCCTTCACGTGGCCCATCTTCGCGGTGGGCGGGGTGGAGGGCACCGGCGTGTCGAGGACCGCGACGTAGCACGCGGCGTCCTGCTTGCACTTGTCGAGGACCGTCGCGGCGCTCTTGAACATGTCCTTCTCGGTCGCCTGGCCGGGGATCTTGCCGACGGCGTCGCCGACCGCCTTCTCGTTGTTCGTCGCCATCAGCTTGATGGCGGCCTGGAGAGCGGCGGGGAGCATCGCGTCCGCCGCCTCGCCCTTGGCAGCCGCGAGCTCCTTCATGAGCCAATCGACGAGCGTGGGGTCGAAGAAGTTCGCCGAGGACTGCGCGAGGATCGCGCGCCCGTTGCCGCCGCCGAGGAGCGGGATGGCAGCGTTCGCGGGGACCTTGTTGTACGCGTCGATGAACGTCTTCGAGAGCTTCGCGTCCGACGGGAAGTGCGTGAGCTCGGAGGCGAGCACGGTGCGGTTCTGGTCGCTGTCGGCCTTCTCGAGCGCCTCGAGGATCGCGTCCCGGCCGCTCGGCCGCGAGATGTACGCGATCGGCTCGGCGAGCCGCGGGATGTACGCCTTCTCGGGGTACGCCTCGGCGAGCTTCGCGAGCTCGGGGTCGGTGCCCTTGAGCGCGGCGACGAGCACCGGCTCGCTCTCCTTCGGCATCTTGGTGAGCGCGAGGCGCACCGGGAAGATGAGGTCGCCCTTGGTCGGCGTGAGGAGGACCTTCACGAGCGCCCTGACGCCCGGCGTGTACTTCAGCTCGCCGACGAGGCGCGCCGAGGTGTTCTGCCAGAACTGGATCTGGTCCATGCCCTGCGACGGGTCCTTGGGGTCGGTGACCGGCGCGGCGAGCTTCTCGACGGCCTTCGGGCCGTAGGACTTGTCCTTCACGACCATGACGGCGTTCTGGAGGTCCTTCACGAGGTTGATCGACTTCGTGTTCTTCGACGGCTGGAACTTGGAGAAGCAGTCCCACAGCGCGTCGACGAGGCCCTGATCGGTGGCCTGGCCCGCCTGCGCGAGGCGCGTGGTGCCCTGCGCCGCGTACTTCACGTCGTCGTCGTTCTTGCCCGGCTCGAAGTCCTTGAAGGCCTTGGCGTAGGCCGGCGCGGCGCGTGGGTCGCCCATGTCACCGAGCAGCTTGATGAGGTCCTTGCGAGACTTCTCGTCGAGGCCCCCGGCCACGTAGGTCTTCGCGAGCGGCTCGACGCTGTCGTCGAGGACCTTCTTGACCTTCTCGTCCTCGCGCTTGTTCGCGCCCGAGGCGTTCGACATCGCGTCGTTGAAGAAGCCCTCGAGGCGCTTGATCGACGGGACGCGCTGCGCCGGATCGTCGAGGCGCTTGGCCCACGTTTTCGGATCGTTCTCGTCCGCGCAGCCTGCCGCGAGGCCCGAGAGAGCCGACATCATCACGAGCGCCGAGAGCACTGCCGAGACCTTCTTCATGCGACCCCTTTAAGCGAAAATTCTCCGTTTTTCCGCGGCCTGACAGTAGAGCGGCCCGAGCCGAGGTGTCAACGCCAGTTCTCACCCCTTAATGCCCGCGTTGGTGCAACGCAGCATGCGAAAGCAAGCGCGAAACAGGTTCCAGTTGACGAGGTCATGTTGCGATGCAACATACGGGGCTCGAAGGGGGTACCGCCATGAATGCGATGCTTGCGAAGGAGACGTTCGTGAACGAAGAGGCGCCGCACAGCACGGAGACGATGCGCACGAAGGCGGAGCCCGCTGCGCCGGCGCTCCCGGTGCTCACCTTCGCGGACCCGACCGCCCTCGGCCTCTTCGGGCTCGCGATCGGCTGCGCGGCGCTCCTGCCCGTCGCCTTCGGGGTCAAGAGCGCGCTCACCGTCGACGCGCTCCGCACCGCCGCGTGGTTCTGTCTCCTCTTCGGCGGTGGCTGCCAGTTCCTCGCGGGGATGATGAGCTTCGCGAACAAGAACATGCTCGGCGGCACGCTGCTGACCGCGTTCTCCTTCAACTGGGTGATGAACTGGTGGGCGCTCGACGGCCTCGCCAGCGGCAAGCCCGCGAGCAGCACGGTCATCCTGGCGGTCGACAGCTGCTTCGTCCTCATCTTCTTCGCGATGACCTACGCGTTCGCGTTCTTCGCGCGGGCGCTCGTCCTCTTCCTGCTCGACATCGACGCCCTCTACGTGATGCGCATCGCGCGCGAGGTGCTGCACGTGCAGGTGGGGACCGGCATCGCGGTCGCCACCGTGCTCCTCCTCGGGATGGCGCTCTACATCGCGATCTCGCTCGTCCTCGTCAATGCCGCGGGAAAGAGCCTGCTGCCGCTCGGTCCGCCGCTCCTGAAGGGCGCCGGGCCCGCCCGGCCGCACTGAGCTTCCGGCAGGCTACCCTCCGGTAGTCGCGCCACGCGAAGCGCCATACGTTACGCTGCTCGCGCCCATGCGCCTCAGCAGCAACATGGCGCTCAACCTCTTCGAGGCGGCGGAGGCCAATGGCGTCTCGCGGGAACGCCTCACCGCGCGCCTCGGCTACGATGCCGCCGCGCTGGTGGACCCGGCGATCGGCATCGAGTGGGACGAGCTCGTCGCGGTGCTCGCGGAGCTCGACGCGGTGCTCGGGCACGACGCCGAGCGCCTCCGCCAGGTCGGCCGCGCGATGGCGACCATCCCGTCCTACTCGTTCCTCCAGCGCCTCGCGCGCAGCGTGATCTCGCTGCGCACGCTCTACGAAGCCGGCGAGCGGTGGCTGGCGCCGGCGAACGTGCCTCACCTCGTGATCCACGCGTTGTTCCCGGCCGAGGACGTGATGCACTTCCGCTGCACCGTTCCGGAGCCGCATGCCCCGAGCGCTCCTTACCTCCACATCTTCGAGGGGCTGCTCTGCGAGATCCCGCGGTTGCTCGGGCTCGGGCCTGCGACACTCGCCCAGAGCCGCGTCACGCCGCGGGAGCTCGAGGCGGTGTTCCTCTTGCCTCGGTCGCACCCGCTCGGCGGCCGTCTGCGCCGGACGGTGAGCTCGATCTGGAATCGCCGCGAGGTCATCGACCTCCTCGAAGACCAACGGCAGGAGCTCGCGAGCGGCCTTCTCGCCGTGCAGCAGCAGACGAAGGAGATCCAGAACATCTTCCGCCGCCTGCCCGACTTCGTCGTCATCCACCGCGACGGCGTCATCCTCTGGACGAACCACGCGATGGCCTCCGGGCTCGGGTACGACGACGACGATGCGCTGGTCGGCAAGCCGCTCCTCGACATCATGGCGGCGGAGTCGAGACCGCTCACCGAACGGCGCATGCGCGGGCACGAGGACCACCTCTCGCCGGACCTCACGGAGCTGAAGGTGCTCCGCGCAGACGGGTCCGTGCTCACCGTCGAGGTCGCGCCGACGCAGGTGGTCAGCTTCAACGGGCAGAACGCGCGGCTCGTGGTGGCGCGGGACATCACCGACCGCACCCGCATGCAGCAGCAGCTGCTGACGGCGGACCGCATGGCGTCGATCGGCATGCTCGCGGCGGGCGTGGCGCACGAGGTGAACAACCCGCTCGCCTACGTCCTCAACAACATCGAGATGGTCATTCGTGACCTGACGCCGCTCGGCGAGCGCACGGAGCGGAGCCGCGAAGCCCTCGCCGTCGCGCTCCAGGGCGTGGACCACATCCGCGTCATCGTGCGTGACCTGCTCTCGCTCTCGCGCGTCGACGAGGTCGGCGCTGGCTCGGTGGACCCGCGCGGTATCGTGGAGTCCACGCTCCTCCTCGCGACGCAGAAGATCGCCGAGCGTGCGGAGCTCGAGACCTTCTACGCCGAGGTGCCGCTCGTGCGCGGGACGCAGGCGCGCATCGGACAGGTGCTCCTGAATCTGCTCGCCAACGCGCTCGAGGCGATGCCCCTCGCGACGCGCGACACGAACCGCCTCCGCGTCTCGGTGTACCGCTCGTCGTCGGGAGGCGCGGTCATCGAGATCGCCGACAACGGCGTCGGCATCCGGCCCGAGCATGCCCCGCGGATCTTCGACCCCTTCTTCACGACGAAGGCGCTCGGCGCGGGCACCGGCCTCGGTCTGTCGATCAGCCAGAGCCTCGTCGCGGAGGTGGGCGGCTCGCTCTCGTTCGAGTCGATGCCGGGCACGGGAAGCTGCTTCCGGGTGACGCTCGTGGCCGACGACTCGGAGCCGCCGCCCGCGCTCGTCAGCCGAGGATCATCCCCTCGCTGAGGAGGCGACCTTCCTTGAAGCGGCGCAGGTTCCAGCGCTCGAAGAGCGGCAGGTCGGAGCCCTTCGCGATGTGCTCGCCGATCAGCTTGCCCATGACCGGCGCCATCATGAAGCCGTGCCCCATGAAGCCGGACGCCTGGTAGAAGTGCTCGACCTCGTCGACGCCGCCCACGATCGGGTTCGCGTCCGGCGTGACGTCGTAGCAGCCGGACCACTGGCGAAGCACCTTCACCTGCCCGAGGATGGGGCAGGCGGCGGTGAGCGCCCGCGCATAGAGGCCGAGGAAGGCGTGCGAGCTGTTCTGGTCGAGGCCGCCCGGCACGCGGTGCTGGCTGATGCCGCCGACGATCTCGCCGCGCGTCGACTGGCTGAAGTAGAGGCCGCTGCCGAGGTCGGCGACGAGCGGCTTCAGCCACGGCTTCAGCGGCTCGGTCGAGCAGATCTCGTGGCGATGCGGCTTGTTGGGGAGCTCGACGCCGGCAAGCTTTGCGATCTCGGGTGACCAGGCGCCCGCCGCGTTGACGATCTTGTTCGTCCGGATCGTGATCTCGCTCCCGCGCGCCTTCGGGTGATCCTCGCTCGCCGACTCGAGCCGCCGCAGGCGCACGCCCTCGATGACCGCGCCCCGCGTCGTGCCGCGAAGGTCGATGCCCGTGACCTCGGTGAAGGTGGCGATCTCGACGCCGAGCTTCGTCGCCGCCTGCGCGAAGCCCCACACGAACGGCCAGGGAAACACGACGCCGTCGTCGGGGCTGAACGTCGCCGCGACCACGCCTTCGAGCGACAGCTCGGGGACGATCTTCTGCGCCTCGCGCGGCGAGAGCATCCGCGTGGAGAGGCCGCAGTCGCGCTGCAGCTTGCAGCTCTGTTCGAGCTCACGCAGCCGCTCGGCATTCCGCGCGAGGAACAGGTAGCCGCCCTGCCGGAGCCACACGTTGATCTTGAACTCGCTCGCGAAGTCCTGGCAGAGGCGGATGCTCTCCTGCATCAGTCGCACGTTGGCCTCGGTGGACCACTGCGCGCGCACGCCGCCGCCGTTTCGGCCGCTCGCGCCGCTGCACAGGTAGCTCTTGTCCACGACCGTCACGTTCTTCACGCCGTTGCGTGCGAGGTGGTAGGCGATCGACAGGCCCATGATCCCGGCGCCGACCACGACCACGTCGGCGTGGGTCCTCACGACGCCCCCTCGGTGACGGCAGCGATGCGCCTCACCGCCTCGGCGTGGAGGATCGGGTTGGCGGCGATCGTGCCCTGGCCTTGCGCGACGTCGCCGCGGTAGTCGAACGGTACGCCGCGCGCGTCCGTGAGCAGGCCGCCCGCGGCACGCACGATGGCGTCGGGCGCGCACGCGTCCCACAGGTTCACCGTGCCCTGCGAGGGGTGCGCGTACAGCTCGAGGCGCCCCGCGGCGACCTCGATGCCCTTGATGCCCGAGCTTCCGATCGGTACGCGCTCGCGCAGGCCGAGGGTGCGGAGCTTCGCGTCGACGCTCTTGCTGCGCTGGAACCGCGACACCGCGCAGCGCGCGCGTGACAGCTCGCGTTCCGCGGAGACGTGCACGGCCTGGCGACCGCCATCCTCGTCGTAGAGGAAGGCGCCGATGCCTTCCGCTCCGCCGTAGACCCACCGCCGGCCCGCGTAGACCGGGCAGAGGACGACGCCCACCGTGGGGCGGCCCTCCTCGGCGAGGCCGACCATCACGCAGAAGTCGCCGGTGCGCGCGATGAAGTCGCGTGTGCCGTCGACCGGGTCGACGAAGAGCGCGATCTTCTCGGCCTCGAACCCGCGGAAGAGCGCGGGATCGCTCTCCTCGGCGACGACCGGAAGGCCGGGCAGCTGGGCGGCGAGCTGCTCGAGCAGGAAGGCGTTCGCTTCCTTGTCGGCGCGCGTGACGGGATCGTTCGGTCCCTTCAGCTCGGCGCCGAGGTCGCCCCCTTCGTAGACGCGCATCACGATCTCGCTCGCGCCGCGCGCCATCGTGACGAGCTTCGCGAGCACGTCGGCGCGGTCGAGGGTCACGACTGGATCCCCACGCGCTCCAGGGCACGCGGCAGCTGCCGGAGGTCGTCGTCCGGGAGGTAACGCGGTCCTCCGCCCGTCTCGCGCACGAGCTGCTCGAGCTGGCTCACCGTCTTCGCCCCGAGCACCGCGGCGGACACCAGGTGGTTGGCGAGGACGAAGCGGACCGCGGCGGCGCGCAGCGTGTGCACGTCACCCTTCACGAGGAAGCGGACGGCATCGAGCTGCTCGACGCGGTGCTCGAGCTCCATCCTGGTCCAGCGATCGTTCCGGTGATCGCCCTCGTCGAACGACCGGTCCTTGCCCCACATGCCGGAGAGCAGGCCGTAGCCGAGCACGCTCCGCGCGAGGACCCCGCAGCCCGCGACCATGATGTCGCCGGAGATGCGGTGCAGATCGATGGGATGCATCAGGTTGTAGGCGAGCTCGATGACCTCGGCGCCCTTGTCGATCGCCGCGCGCGCCACGTCCTCGTCGCCACACGCGACGCCCCAGTGCTGGATCTTGCCGCTCGCCTTCAGGGCCAGCGCGGCCTCGACCGCGTCACCGGCGTAGAGCGCGTCGGGCGTCGGATGGTGCAGGAGGAGGAGCGGCAGCGCGCCGAGGCCGAGGCGCTTCAGCGAGCGCTCGACCGCAGCCTCGAGGTGCTCGGGCGAGAAGATCTTTCGCGCCGGATCGGTGGTGCGGTCGATGCCGGCCTTCGTGACGACCACGAGGTCCGGCTGGTCCTTCAGGACCTTGCCGAGGAGCCGTTCCATGCGGCCGCCGCCGTACGCGTCGGCGGTCTCGAACATCGTGAAGCCCATCTCGGTGGCGCGCCGGATCACCTGCTCGGCGTCGGCCTCGTCCACCTTGCCGTAGGGCTCCCCCGAGAGGCCCCACGTGCCGAGCGCGAGCTCGGAGACCACGAGACCCGTCCTACCGAGCGGCCGCTTCCTCACGCCGCCTTTTCTAGCACACGCGCGGGGCCGCGCGGCCGCCTCACGGCGCCGCGGGCTCCACGAACCACCAATGGTAGGAGCTGAAGGGTCCGCCCTCGGCGGTCACCTCGACCGCGGCATCGCCTGCGCCGGCGGGGACGTCGAACGCGATCTCGGACCACGGCCCGGGCTCCACCGTCCGCGTGCCCGCGTCACGACCGTCCACGCGGAGCTGGATCGTGGAGGCGAGCCCGCTGGCTTCGACACGCGCGAGGGCGCGCACCGCACGACCGCCGAGCCTGATGCGGAAGCGCTCCTGCCTGCGCTGGGTGCGGCCGCCGTCGAGGACGACGGCGCCGCTCGGCGCGTTGCCCTCCTGCGCCGCCTGCTCTCCGTCACGGGCGCCGAGGAGCTCGTAACGGTGCGCCGCCTCGCTCTCGAGGTCGGCCACGTCGAGCACGTCGACCAGCGTGCCCGCACTCGTCCACGGCCGTTCGCCGCTGCCGAGGAGGTCCCAGCGTGCCGGGTAGACGCGCATGACCTGACCCCCGAGGATCGAGGAGTCGGTGACGACCGCCTCGTGGAGCGGCAACCCGAGCAGCGACTCGCAGCCCATCCACTCCGGGTAGACGATGAAGTGCGTCGGCAGGATCGCCGGCGAGCTGGCCCGGAGGCGCTCGTAGTGCTCGAGCCGCGATCCCGCGCCGGCCACCCAGTAGCGGCCCTCGCTGGCGGTCGTCAGCCCGACGACGTCGAACGTGTGCCGGTTGCCGAAGTACGCGATCGCGCCCGTGTCGTTGAGGCCGATGCGCGCCTTCGCGGGCAGGTGCTCGTCGGCCCAGTGGCCGAGCGCGACCTGCTGGCGGTCGATGCCGCTCGCCGACTGGGCGACGTCCTCCACCACCCACTCGAGCCGGATGGCGAGTGCCCCCGCAAAGGCGCCGGCGAGGAGCGTCGTCGCGGCGGTACCGGCCCGGCGATCGATGCGCGTGACGAGGACCCCGACCGCCCGGGCCAGGCACGCGAGGCCGATGAAGAACCCGGTGGCGAACGGCCAGAGGTAGCGCAGCCGGTTCCACAGGAACGTGACGTAGAGGCACGGCACGAACATGCAGAGGGCGAGGACGAGGACGGCGCCCGCCCGGAACCAGCGCTTCGTGGCCGCGCCACGCCAGGCGATCGCCGCGAGGCCCGCGAAGGCGAAGGGCGCGCCTCCCTTCGGCAGGAACTCGGCGGACCACACGTCGCCGTCGAGGATCGTCGTGACGAGCAGGCGAGCGTTGGCGAGCGCCGCGTCGGGCATCGCGAAGTACGGATTGCCGGGGAGGAGCTTCACCTGCGCGGTGCTCGACGTGAAGTGACCCGTCAGCAGCACGAGGAGCAGGTTCGGCGCGATGGCCGCGACGAGGAACCCGCTCGCCTCCACCCGTCCGCGGAGGGGCGGCGCGTCGGTGCGCGGGCGGAGGGCCACCGCTGCGCCGAGGACGAGCGAGAAGACGGCGCCCTCGGGCCGGATCAGCGGGGCGAGCAGCGCGGTGCCGAGCGCGAGGGCGAGCGCGCGGCGCGTGCGGCCTGCCGGCACCTCGACCCACTCGCTCGCGCGACGGGTCGCGTGCGCGAGCACCCACGCGAACGGGACGACCTCCATGCCGCTCGCCGCGCCCCACGCGAAGCCGCCGAACGCGAGCACCATCGCGGCGGCTCCGAGAGCCGCGCCCTTCGACGCGAGCGGAGCGGTCAACCGGTACGTCTCGTACGCGAGCGCCCCCAGCGCCAGGTACGAGAGCGCCCAGGCCGCCCACATGATCGACTCGCCGCGCAGGCCGAGGGCATACGGAATCGCGAGCACCGCGGGCCACGCGAAGCTCGTGGCGCCCGTCGAGATCGGCTCACCGGCCTGGAAGCGGAAGGGGTGACCTTCGGCGATCGCGCGGGCGTATTGAAAGTGGATGTACGCGTCGTCGAGCGCCGCGCCGGGGTGACCCAGCTTCGCGTGGATGGCGCGGATGCTGGCGCGCGCCAGCCACGCCGTCCCGAGCACGAGAGGCGCCCATGCCGCAAACCGCTTCGTGGCGCCGTCGCTCATCGCCGGACGCGGACGTTAACAGATTGACCGGCCCTCGGGGCACGTCTATCCGGCGCGCGTGCCCGTGACGATCCCTCCGCCCCGCGGCCCCTACGCCGATGCTCCGCGCCTGCCCGACGGCGACGTCGTCGATCTGCGCACGGTGGTCAGCGGCGCCTGGCTCGAGCTCGAGGTCGGCCCCGGCCCGAAGGCGGGCTTCCTCTCGGAGCGCGCGGTGGCGGTGCCCGAGGCGGGGCTCGTCGGGCTCGAGATCCGGCGGAAGTGGGCGTCGGTCGGCGACGGGCGCCTCGCGAAGGAGGGCCACGCGAGCCGGGCCCGCGTCTTCTGCGAGGACGCGCGGCAGGCGCTCCCGCGGCTCGGCCCCGCGGGGTCGGTCGCGCGCGCCTTCCTCCATTTCCCCGACCCGTGGTGGAAGAAGCGGCACACGAAGCGCCTCGTGATGGGCGACGTGTTCCTGGACGAGGTGGCGAGGCTCCTCGGTCCGGGCGGCGAGCTCTACGTGCAGACCGACGTCGAGGAGCGCGCCCTGCAGTACGAGGAGGTCGTCGGCTCGCATGGCGCGTTCGTCGCGGCGGGCGACCACGAAGGCTCACCGCGGATGGTCGACAACCCGTACGCGGCGCGGAGCCCCCGGGAGCACCGCGCGATCACCGACGGGCTCCCGGTCTGGCGCATGCGCTGGCACCGGCGCTGAGTCAGAACCTGACCGCCACGCCCTCGCACACGAGGGCCGACGACCCGATGTCGAGCTTGCGCAGCGTCACGTCGGCGAAGGCAGCCTCGATCGGCGCGAGCCCCGCCGCGGTGATGCGCGCGATGGTCAGCGTTCCCGCTTCGCCGATCGGCAGCGCGTCGACGGAGAGCGCCAGGCCCGACAGCTCGCCGAGGAGCGCCCCTTCGCGGGAGCCGCCGGGCTCGTGGAACACGTTGCCCTCGAGGACGAGCTGCTCGACGTGATGGATCTGGATCCGGCCGTCGATCGGCGAGGACGCGTCCTCGAGACGTAGCCGCGCCGCGATGCGGAGGAGCGCGAGCTCACGGAGGGCGATCCCGCCCTTGCGCGCCGCGCGTTCGTCCACGGCGGGAGGCGTGCTGCTGGCTTCGGTGGCGAGCGCAGCGCGCGGAAGCACCGCGAGACGCACCCGACCATGCTGCGCGAGCGCGAGGTCGTCGCCCCTCATGTCCCAGCGGACGACCGGCTTGCCGCGACCACGGGCCGGGAAGAGCGGGTTGACGCGCTCGAGGACGAGGCCGTAGTCGCGCACCGAGAAGTCGAGGAGGGCGTCCTCGAGCGGTGCGAGATTGTGCTCGAGCGCGCGGTAGTCGAGCGTTCCCTGGTCGAGCGCGACGCGCAGCCGATGGGTCGCCTTGCGACGGCCGATCACCGGCACCGTCAGGTCGACCGCCACGTCGACATCGAGCTGCCCGGACACGCGATCGAGCAGAGCGGGATCGAGCAGCGGCACCGCCGGCGCCCGCGTGGGCGCGCGAGACTCGCCGGCGGGAGGAGCGGGACGAAGACCGATCGAGACGTGCCCGCTGCCCACCGCGAACCGGCCCGCCGCGATGGACGGACCGTCGAGCAGGAACGAGGTGGCCGAGCACCCGTGCGCCGAGAGCGCGACGTCGCCGGTCGCGGCGCGGAGTGTCCCCGCGCCGAGCGAGGCCGCGCGGAGCCTGAAGCCGGCGCCGCCCCAGACCATCTCGACGTCCTGCCCGCGAAGGACGTCCGCGCCCAGCGCGAGGTCACCGATGGTCAGCGAAAAATCCGAGATCTCGATCTCGGCGCTCCGCAGCGATCCTTCTTCGCCCTCCACGGCGAGCGCCGGAGCATGGAGACGCGCCTTGCCGCGGATCGCGACGACCCCCACGTCGACGCTCAGGTCGCACGCGAGCTCCGTCATCGTCGCCGCGAGGGTGAGCCGCTCCCCGGAATCCAGCGTCAACGCGAGGTCGGTGAGCTGCGTCCCGTTGCCCGCGCCGAGCGTGACGGCTCCGAGCGCGAGCCGCAGCGCGTCGAGGATCACGAGCTCCGCGTTGACGTCCGAGACCGAGAGCCCCGTGGCCGCCTGTTCGACGATCCCGCGAAGCCCTCGTGCGCTGCGGACCTCGATCGCCTGGCCGGTGCTACCCGGCAGGTCGACGCGCAGCGCCCCGAGGTCCGCGCGACCGAGATCGATCTTCATGGAAGCGCTCTACCGCCAAACCCTCACGAGGGGCGGCACTTTCGCCCCGCTGGGATCAACCGCCCGGCCCACCCGGGTCGAGCGCGTCGTCGTCGCTCGAAGACGGCGGGGCGGGCGAGAGATCGATGGTCCCCTTCGTCTCCTCCGCGGGCGGCGCGACGGCGTCCGGGCGGAACATCCGCTCCTCCAGCGCCTCGCGCAGCGATCCGATGGCCGCCTCTTCGGTCGGGCCCTCCCCCATGGCGTCGGACTCGACACATGTGGCGAGCCACCCCGACGTTTCCTTCTGGAGGCGGTAGGTGAAGTTCATGAGGGCATCGTGAGGTTGCCGCCCTCGGTGATCGGGCTCGACGGGTCGTTTCCGGCGCCGCCGGTGCCCTCGTGGATGGGCTGCTCCGTCACCGCCGGATGAATGGGATGAGCCTTCGGATCAGGGTTAACCGGCGCCTGGGGCTGGGCGGGAGCCGCGGGCGCGTGGGGGGCCTGCGGGGACTGCGGGACGGGCGCGTTCGGGGTCTTCGGCTGGTTCATGAGAGTCACACCGTGCAGGACCAGTGCCCTGACCATGGGGTCACCGCGAGCTTCGGCACGCCGTTCGCTTCAACCCTCTTCAGTTCGTAACGGCGAACCCAACCCCTCCCAACGAAAAGGAAGATCGTCATGCTTTACTGGACCGCTGTTTTCTTCGTCATCGCTCTCGTCGCCGCTGTCCTCGGTTTCGGCGGTCTCGCAGCAGGCGCGGCCGGCATCGCGAAGGTCCTCTTCTTCGTGTTCCTCGTCCTCGGCGCTCTCTCCCTGATCTTCGGCCGCCGCGTGGCTGCCTGAGTCGGGTGAGCACGGAAAAGGAGGAGGCCGGCGTCATGCCGACCTCCTCTTCTTTCGTTCGAAGGCCAAAGAGCGGGCCGCGCTACTCGGCAGCCGAGGCGTGCAGCGGCGCGGCTGACGGCGCGGCCTGCGCGCCCGGCGCGTTCTTCGCGCACGCGCACCCGCGCTCCTCGCAGTGCACCCGCGTGGCGGTCGCGCCGAAGTAGATGATCTGCGACGACAGGTAGATCCACGTCGCGAGGGCCAGCACGCCTCCGGCGACGCCGTAGGCCGAGTAGCTGGTGAGCTTCGACAGGTACGTGGCGAAGATCGCCTTGAGCGCCGTCAGCAGCAGCGCGGTCGCGAACGCGCCGGGCACCACGTCGCGGAACGCAGGGCGCGACCGCGGCACGTAGTGGAACGCCGCGGTGACCGCCGCGGTGAGCAGCGTGATCGAGATGACGAACGAGCCGAGCTCGAGGACGATCTTCGGCAAGGCGGTGTGCCGCTCGACGACGCCGACGCACGCGCCCATGACGAGCGACGCGACGAGGAAGATGCCGACGCCGAGCACGCAGGCGAGACCGGAGGCGCGTTCCGCGAGGAACACCTTGATCGAGCCGACGACGCCGACGCCCTTGCGCGGAGTCACCTTCCAGATCTTGTTGAGCGCGAAGTCGAGCTCGACGAAGGCGCCGCTGGTCGAGATGAGTAGCGAGACGAGGCCGACGATGGCGGAGGTCTTCTGCGCGCTCGCGTCCTGCATCGCCACGAGCGTCTGCTCGATGGTCCCCGTGACCGCGGTGTCCGCGCTCGCCACCGAGCTCAGGATCCGGTCGCGCACGACGGCGCTGTCACCGATCACGTAGCCGACGAGCGTCACCATGAGGAGGATGAGCGGGAAGATGGCGAACGTCGCGTAGTACGAGAAGGCAGCTCCGAGACGGAAGCCCTCGACCTCGTCGAAGCGGTCGTACGACTTGGAGAGGAGGGAGACGACGCGCTTCGCGCGCTCCTTCATGGAGGGCTTTCCGTCGCTCATCGCGTCACTCCTGTCCGGACGCCGGCGGGCCCGCGTACCCGACCTCGGTGACGGACGCCGCCTGGTCGGGCTCGATGGGCGCCGTCGCCTTGTCCGCGTCCTTCTGAACGGGAGCTTCGCTCGCCTCGGCCGCGTGGTGGGCAGCGTCGGGAAGGCCGGCGCCCTGCGATCCGCTCGACTTGGGATCCATGATTGTTTTCCGTCCGTTGATGGTGGGAGAGGGAGGGGGACACCGCCGGGTTGCAACCACCGTTCCTCTGCCCTATGGGCAGAGGCGTGTCCTCGTTCCGCGTGATGACGTACAACGTGCACCGGTGCGTCGGCCTCCGCGGCCGCGACACCACGCGCGACGTGGCGGAGGTCTGCCGGGCGGCGAGCGCCGACATCATCGCGCTCCAGGAGCTCGACGCGCCGGAGACCGACGCGGACGAGGGAGCGCATCATGCGCGCGACATCGCCGCGGAGCTCGGCATGAAGCTGCTCTTCTGCCGCACGTTCCGCCGGAACGTCGGCTTCTACGGGCACGCGCTCCTGAGCCGGACCGAGCTCGCGCTGAAGCGCGTGACGACGTTCGCCTCGACGCACGCCGATAGCGAGCCGCGCGGCGCGATCTGGGCGCGCACCACGCTGCCCTCGGGGCAGTCGGTCGACGTCATCAGCACGCACCTCGGCGTCCGCCGGAGCGAGCGCGCGCTGCAGTCGCAGGAGCTGCTCGGCAAGGACTGGCTCGCCAGCCCCGAGATGGGGGTTCCCCACCTGCTCTGCGGCGACTTCAACGCCGTGCCCCGCGGCGTCACCTACCGGCGCTTCACGTCGCAGCTTCGCGACGCCCAGCGAGCCATCAAGGGACACCGGCCTCGCCCCACGTTCCCGAGCAAGCTGCCGGTCGTGCGCCTGGACCACGTCTTCGTGTCGGAGAAGCTCGAAGTGCGCGCGGCGTCCGTCCCCTACGATGGGACGTCACGCCGCGCCTCCGATCACCTGCCACTCATCGTGGACCTCGCGCTCCTGCCCGGTACCTGAAGGTCCGAGCAGCGAGCGCTCACGCCTCAGCTGGGGTGGTTTGCGTCATTGCCAGCGGCGGTGCCGCTGGCCTCGCCGAGGCGGTTCTGGAACTCGCCAAGGAACTCGCCGGCGATCCGCTTGGCGTGCGTGCCGAGCGTCTCGCTGACGAGGGTGCCCACCGCGGTGAACACGATGAAGCGGGTGAGCTTCGACCCGAGGAGGAGGCCGAGGCCGAGGCCCACGACGCCCGCCGCGACCGGAACGAGATAGGGGCGATCGCGGAACACGACCTCCGCCTGATCCCGAACGTTCTCGACGAGATCCTTCACGTGTTCGACGCGGTCGCGGAGCTCCGCGCCCAGGTCGTCGGTCTCGGCCTTCAGCTTCTTCGTCGTGTTCTGCGCAGCAGTCGTCTGGTTCATGATCGGGAGCCTTTCGGCGGCTGACTCAGCGGTCGCCGCGTCGGGCCCTTCGTGCAAGCACCGCGCCGACCGCGCCGAGGGCAATCGCCGCAGGCGCGAAAGGCGCGCTGCCCGATCCGCCGGCCGGCGTCGACGTGGAGCACGCGGAGGCGCTCGCCGAGGCTTCCGCCGAGCACTCGTTCCCGGTGCAGTCGGCGGACGCGTCGGCCGAGAACTTGAGGTTCAGGATCGCGTTCAGGGCGTCGGCGCAGTTCTTCAGGTTGTTGCCGCTGTCGACGAAGTTGCCGTCGCAGAAGATGGCGCCTTCGGGCTTCTTGCACTGCACGTCGCAGCCGCCCTTCACCGTCGCCTCGCACGAGGGGAACTCGAACTTGGCCTGGCAGTCGATCTGACACTTGGCCGAGGCCTTGGCGGAGCAGGAGCCGCTGCACGACGCCTTGCACTTGGCGTCGCACGTGGCGCTCGGCGGCGTCCCCGTGCACTTCGCGCTGCACTTCGCGCTGCAGTTCGAGGAGCACGACGCCTTGCAGCTGGCCTGGGCCTCGCTGCCGCTCGCCTGACCCGAGCACTCGCCCTCGCAGTCGACGTTGCAGCTGCCCGAGCAGTCGGCGTTGCAGTCGAGGCTGCCGGGGTCGGCGGTGCACTTGCCGCTGCACGAAGCCTCGCAGCTTCCCGAGCAGCTGGCGTCCACGGTGGCGGAGCACTCGCCGTCACACGAGATCTGCGCCTTGCCCTGGCAGGCGGCCTTCACCGTGACCGGCGTGCACTGGGCCGAGCACGCAGCATCGACCTTCACCTCGCATCGAGCGTCGGCTTTGACGTCGATGTTTCCGCAGGCCTCGAGCCCCGCATGGGCGAGGCGGGGAGCGAGCATCACGAGAGGAGCGACCGTAAGAAATGCGATGGTCAAGCGACGAAACATTCGAAGAACCTCCTGCCCGGTATTCGCCGAGCGCACCACGAAGCAAACCACACCCTCGGCCGAGGACGCGACTCCGGTTCGACGGTCGCGACGGCCATCCATTCGCGCGGCCATGTCGCACCGTGCGCGATCGTCGTCGAGGTGAGCGTACGACCGTCTATCCTGGCCGCCGGATGGGGAGGGGCACACGGACGAGGGTTCTGGGCGCGGTCCTTGCCGCGTCGTGCGTGGCGTCCGCGCTGACCACCGCCTCCGCAAAGGCGGACGACCATCCGCCGAAGGACGCGACCGGGGACGTCGTCGTGCCGCCGCGTCTGCTCGGCGCGGTGCAGGCCGGGTACCCGGAGGGTGCGGAAGGCAGCGCGTCCGTGATGGTCGGGGTGACGGTGGGCGCGGAGGGAAACGTGCAGGATGCACGCGTCCTCGAAGGTGCCGAGCCGTTCGCGCAGCAAGCGCTCGAGGCGGTGCGGAGCGCGCGCTTCGTGCCGGCGACGCGCGGCGGCCGTCCCATCGCGGCGACCATCCGCTTCCGGGTCGACTTCGCGAAGGCGGCGGCGCCCGAGCCGGTCGCGCCGCTCGCGGACCCTGCGCCCGTCGTCACCACCACCGGCGTCGCCGAGCCCGCGGACGCTCCGCCTGCACCGCCGCTGGACCCGCCGGGCGTCGTGCTCGTTCGCGGCGGGAAGGCCGCGGCCGGCGCGCCGATCGCCGACACGCTCGCGCGCACCGAGGTGAGGCAGCTGCCCGGCGCGTTCGGCGACCCGTTCCGCGCGCTGGAGGTGGCTCCAGGCGTGACGCCCATCGTGAGCGGGCTGCCCTACTTCTACGTGCGCGGCGCGCCGCCCGGAAACGTCGGCTACTACTTCGACGGGGTCCGCGTTCCGTACCTGTTCCACTTCGGGCTCGGGCCCGGGGTCATCCAGCCCTCGCTCGTCGCGCGCACCGACATCCACAAGGGCGGTTACCCCGCGGCGCTCGGACGCTTCGCGGGCGGGATCGTCGACGCGGCCGCCACGGCGCCCGCCACGGAGATCCACGGGGAGGCGCAGCTTCGCATCATCGACGGCGGCGGGGTCGTGGAGGCGCCGTTCGCGAATGGCCGCGGGGCGGCGCTCGTCGGCGGCCGGTACTCGTACACCTCCGCCCTGTTCTCGCTGCTCGATGCGAAGACCTCGCTCGACTACCGCGACTACCAGGCGCGCGTCAGCTACGCGCTCGGGGAAGACGACAGCATCTCGCTGCTGGTGTTCGGCGCCTACGATCGCGCCACGCAGCGCACCACGCCCGATCGCGACACCATCGCAGCGGCGACCGGCAACGCGCCGCGCCCCACCGACGCGCCGCGCGAGATCGAGATCGTGCTCTTCGCCTCCGAGTTCCACCGCGCCGATCTCCGCTGGGACCACGCGCTGCGGGGCGGCGGTCACATGCGCGTCGCCACGACGGTGGGCTTCGACCGCACCAGGCTCGAAGCCCGGCGCGCCGCGGAGGACCTGATGACCGCCGCCCGCTTCGAGCTTGAGCAGCCGATCGGCAAGCGGGTGCTCGTGCGCGGCGGCGCCGACGTGGTCGTCGATCGCTATCATGCCGACAGCCTGCCCCTCTTCTCGGACGACGACGACGTCGTGGCTCGGCAGGAGAAGATCTTCGCCGAGCGGACCGACTTCGCGACGGGGTTGCATCTCGACGCGGTCCTCGGCGTCACCGATCGCATCGAGGTCACGCCGGGGGTCCGTCTCGACGTCTACGGCTCGGACCACGCGCGCGCCGTCGGCATCGATCCGCGGCTGACCGCGCGGTTCTTCGTGAACGACAAGGTCCGCATCGTCCACGCCTACGGGCTCGTGACCCAGCCGCCGTCGACGCCCATCGCGCTTCCCGCCGCCACGATCGCGCGGCTCGAGGGAGGTCTCCAGCGCGCCGCCCAGACGAGCGCCGGGGTCGAGGTCGACCTGCCGTCCGACGTCTCCGCGTCCGTCACCGCGTTCCACCAGGCCTTCTACGATCTGAACGACGCGCTCGGCACGTCGCAGGTCGAGATCGTCGACATCGAGAAGAGCGACGCGCTCGTCGGCAAGACGCGCGGCTCGGCCTACGGGCTCGAGGTCGGCGTGCGCCGCAAGCTCTCGCGCCGGGTGGGGGGCTTCCTCTCCTACACACTCTCCCGGTCGGAGCGGCACGACGGCGGACGAACGTACCTGTCCTCCTACGACCGTCCGCACGTGCTGAACCTGGCGCTCTCGGTCGACCTCGGTCGGCACTGGCGGGCGGGCGGCCGCTTCGTCTTCTACACGGGCGGTCCGCAGTACCCGGAGGCGCCCGACTACGCCGGCCAGCGCGTCGGGGTTCCTCCCTCGCGCGCGCCCGACTTCGTCCGTCTCGACGCTCGGCTCGAGAAGCGCTGGTCGGTCGGCGCGCGCGGCTACGTATCGTTCGTCGTCGAGGCGCTGAACGCGACGCTCTCCACCGAGACGACCGGCTACCGGTGCCAGCGGCAGCTGCCCGATCCGGGCTCCGGCCGCCCAGCGCCGCAGTGCTATGCCCGTACGTTCGGCCCGGTGAGCATCCCGAGCATCGGGCTCGAGGGAGGATTCTGATGCGCCGCTCGCTCCTCGTGCTCCTCGGTGGCCTCACGATGGTGACTGCCGCCTGCGTGCCGGCGGACGAGGCCCTCGTGCTCGGCTCGGCGCAGTTCACGGTCACCGGCCGCGCATCGCCGCGTGACTTCGCCACCGCTGACGCGTGGAGCGTGCACGTCGAGCGGTTCGTCCTCGCGTTCCGCACGATGACCATCGTGAACCTCGAGGACTCGGAGCAGTGCTCGTACCGGGGGCGCGGCGCGGCCTCGAACGTGGTGTTCGACGGCGTCACCGGCAGCGTCGTGCAGGCGTTCAACGGCATCAAGCCAGGTCGCTGCCCGGACGTCGGCCTGCGCCTGCGCCCTCCCGACGACTACACGCAGGTGGGGGAGGGCGCGTCGCCCGACGATCTCGCGGCCCTGCTGGCGGGGACGCCGGCGCACGCCATCCTCTTCGCGAGCGCCGACGAGCTCCCGCGGCCCTTCGACGAGCCGGGACGCGAGCTGCTCCACAAGCGCATCGTGCTCCGGTTCGACAGCGGCCGCACGAGCTCGGCGTTCGGGGGCTGCCGCGACGCCATCCGCGGCGCGCGGATCGATCCCGGCGCCCGCGACGCCACCTTCGTCGCCTTCAGCACCGCCGCGTTCTTCCGCGACGCGCTCTCGTCGTCGGCCTCCCTTCGCTTCGAGCCCTTCGCTGCGGCCGATGCGGACGAGGACGGCCTCGTCACGATGGACGAGCTCGACGCCTACCCGCTGTCCGCCGCGCCGGGCCCGTTCTACGAGCTCGCTTCCGGATCACGCAGCGGGTCGTTCGGTGACTACGTCCGCGCGCAGTTCCAGCTGTCCGTGACCTTCGGCAACGGCGGCCTGTGCAACGGGCTCGATCCCGGCGCGCGGGTCGACGAGTGAGCGGCTAGAGCGTGAAGCGGTAGCGCGCGGTGCCGTCGGCGGTGACCGGCACCGTCGCCGACTGCATCTTCCCGTCGGGCGTCGTGCAGGTGACCTTGTGCGGGCCGGCGGGAAGCTCGATGCCGGCGACCGGCGTCGCGCCGCGGGTCGCGCCGTCGATGGTGACGTTGCACCAGCCGCCCGACGCGCCGACGTTGATCTTGCCGACGCCGCCTGCGCTGGTCACGGCCGGCGCAGGCCCGCCGGTCGCCTTTCCTGCCGCGTGCCTGATCTCGGGCGCCTTCTCGAGTGTGACCTCGAGGCGCTTCGTCTCCATCGGGTTGCCGCTGAAGCTGAGCGTCTGCTCGACGAACCCGGGCGCGCTAACCACCAGCTTGTGGGAGACGCTCGAGGTGATCCCCTCGATGCGCGGCCCGCTCACCGGCTTGCCGTCGACCGCGAACGCCGCCGCCGCGCTCTCGGGCGCGACCTTCACGTCGGCCACGACCGAGCCACGCTTGAGGCTCGAGTGCACCTTCGCGGGCTCGTCGGCCTTCAGCGTGAGCTGCTCGCGCGACTGCTCGAACCCGTCGAGCGTGAGCTTCACGTCGAGCGGAACGGCGGTGGGCAGCGCGGTGATGGTGGCGGGCGTCACCTCGGCGCGCAGGTCGCCGTTGATCCAGATCGACGCGCCGGGCGGATCGCTCTCGAGCGTGATGGCGCCCTTCACGACCGCCGGCGTCGCGGACGCGCCGGTCGTGGCGAGCGTCGACGCGGACGCCGGGTCCTTGCGGGTGGCGAGATAGCCGGCCGTGCCGCCGACTGCCGCCAGGAGAAGCACGCCTCCGAGCGCGCCCATCGCGAGACCGGCGCCGCGCGATCGGTGTGGCTGGGCCGCGATGTCCGTCAGCGTTCGCGCCGCGGCGGGCATGCTGTTCGTGCTCGCCGCGTGGCGACCGCTCGCGTCGACGTCGCCCTGGCCGTCGTGGGCGGTCATGGCGTGCTGCATCTCGATGATGTCGGCGAGCTGCTTGCCCTGGAGGAGCATCTCCTTCTGGAGGGCCAGCTTGTCCTCGAAGAGCGCCTGCATGAACTGGTTCAGCGCGATGTGCGAGACCGCGATCTGGTGCTGGCGCACGAACGTCTCGAGATCGGCCTGCATCTCGCGCGCGGACTGGTACCGGTCGCGTGCGTCCTTCGCGAGCGACTTCATGACGATCGCCTCGAGCCCCGGCGGGTAGTCGGCGCGCACGTCCCTCGGACGCGGGTAGTCACGCTCGCAGATCAGCCGGAGGGTCTCGTACTCGCTCGACCCGCGGAAGAGGCGCTTGCCGGTCGTGAGCTCGAAGAGCATCACGCCCGTGGAGAAGACGTCGCTCCGGGCGTCGATCACCTCGCCACGCGCCTGCTCGGGCGACATGTACGGGACCTTTCCCTTCAGCTTCCCGCTCTTCGTCGACTCGCCGCTCCGGTTGTCACTCTTCGCGATCCCGAAGTCGACGATCTTCACGTCGCCGGTGAACGTGACGACGACGTTCTGGGGGGAGATGTCCCGGTGCACGATGTTGAGCGCCGAGCCATCGAGCTCGTGCTTCTCGTGGGCGTACGAGAGGCCCGCGCACATGCCGAGGACGATCGCGAGCGCGTGCTCGAGCGGGAACTCGAGGACGTCCTTCTTCTTCATCTGCCGCACGATCGAGCGGAGGTCCTCGCCGTGGACGTGCTCCATCGCGATGAAGTACTGGCCGTCCTGCTGACCGACGTCGAAGATCTGGACGATGTTGGGATGCGAGAGCGTCGCCGCGATGCGGGCCTCGTGGAGGAGCATCTCGATGAACGCGCGGTCCTGGTTCATCGACGGCAGGATGCGCTTGATGACGAGCAGCTTCTCGAAGCCGGCGACGCTCTTCTGGATGGCGAGGAAGAGCTCCGCCATGCCGCCCGTCGCGAGCTTCCGGATCAGCGTGTACTTGCCGAAGCGAGACGGCATGCCGTCCATCCCGAACGCCTCGTGCGAATCGCCTTCCAGCTGCGCGCCCTGGCCGTGCACCGGACCGCCCTGACCCTGCGCGTGAGCGGCGTTGAGCCGGCCCGCGCTGGCGCTGGCGAGAAGATGCCCGCTGACCGGCGCACCACCATCCTCACGGGCGACCCGCGGCACGGACGGGGGCGACGACGGAGCCTGAGACATCCTAGGAAAACCCTAGTCTGCAGCCGGAAGTGGGTCAATCGTGGGAGCGCCCGGAAACACCCGCCCCGCCGATTCTGCTACGACGTCACGAGGCGTGTGCGCCGCTGTAAGCCGCATGAATCGCGTTCCCCGACCCCTGCCGGCATTGCTCGCTTCCGTTCTCGCGGTAGCCGGGGTGCTCCTGGCGTTCGACGAGCGCCCCGCGCAGGCCGCGCCGCCCGCCGTGACGATCGCGAAGGGACCCTGGATCCAGCAGGTGGGCACCACGTCCGCGGTCGTCCGCGTCGAGGTGGCTCCCGCCGCACCGATCCGGGTGACGTTGCCTGCCGGCCGCACCATCGACGTCACCGAGGCGCGTGTCCTGCACTCGGTCCTCGTCGAGGGCCTCGCGCCGGCAACGTACGTACCCTTCGCCGTCGAGGCGGGCGGGGTGACCAAGCACGGCGCGCTGACCACCGCCCCCGCCGACGACGCGACGGCGCCGTTCCATTTCCTGGCCTACGGCGACAACCGCTCGGACGACGTCGCTCACGCCGCGGTCGTGCGCGCGATGACCGGCGTGCCCGCGCCGCTCCTCGTGCACACCGGCGACTTCGTGGAGCACGGGGCCTCCGCCGCGATGTGGCAGACGTTCTTCGACATCGAGGCGCCTCTCCTCCGCGAGCGCATGCTCCTCGCCGCCGTCGGCAACCACGAGCTGGTCGATGGCGCGGGCCTCGAGTACGTCCGCTACTTCGGCCCGAACGCGTGGAGCGAGCCGCCGCGCGCGCTCACCGTCGAGGCGTTGAGCGGCACGCGCCGCTGGGGGAACACGCGGTTCTTCCTGCTGAACGGCATGGTCGACTACCACGCCGGCCCGACCCGTCGCTGGCTCGACAAGGCGCTCGCCGACGCCGACGAGGAGCCCGGCCTCGTCTGGCGCATCGTCGTGCTGCACCACGGCCCGAAGTCGAGCGGGCCGCACGGCGACAACACCTACCTCCGCGACGCGGGCATCCCGGCGCTCTTCACGCAGCACAAGATCGACCTCGTGCTCTCGGGGCACGATCACGTGTACGAGCGCGGCGACCTGGACGGGCTCGCCTACGTCGTCACGGGCGGCGGAGGCGCGCCCCTCTACCGCGTGCGCAAGCCGGAGAGCACGTCGCGCCGCTACGAATCGGTGCACCACTTCCTCGACGTCGCCGTGGCGCCCGCCGACCTCGCCGTGACCGCGATCCGGGTGGACGGGTCGGTCCTCGAGCGATGCCGCCTCACGAAGGAGCATCGGGGCTGGGACTGCGAGCCGTTCGATGGGTCCTCGCCGGGGCCCTCTCCGCTCCGCGCGGGTGCCTCGCCGTTGCCCGCGGACCCGCCGACGTACGGGCGGTCGCGGTGTGGCTGCGACGTCGTCGGGGCGAGCGGCGAGGGGAGCGCGCTCACGGGGGCGCTGCTGGCTCTCGGGCTCTTCGCCGCGCGACGACGTCGGCCGTGCTCGTCGCGCCCTAGCGACTCACCTGCTGCATCTGACTGAGACGATCCTTCACCGCGAGACGGAGCTTTTTGAGCTCGCTGCTGAGGGCCAGCTCCGAAGGCGTCGGTCTGGGCCGATGCGCGAGCTTCTTCAGCTGCATCTCCACCGCGCTGGCCTGGGTCTCGAGATCACGTGCACTCAGACGAGACAGGTTCATGAACCCTCCGTTCGTGACAGTGTCAGGACTCGCTTCGTATTGCCTACGTGCCGGTAGCCTGACTCATTCCCGGAAGGCGCGCGACGTCTCTTCGTGGTCTATCCTGAGCCGATGTTCGCGCTCACGAGGAGTCCAGCACTTCGCACCGCGTCACTGCTGCTACTGCTTGTTCCGGCCGCATGTGCCGGCACGTCGGACAAGGTCGTCAAGAGCCCGGCTCCCACGCAGGGCGCCACGTCGAACCAGATCCTCGGCACCCGCGTCGAGGGCACCGCGAAGGAGCTCCTCGCGAAGGGCGAGAAGGCGCTCCTCGCGCAGCAGTGGCAGGAGGCGGTCGACGCGTTCGAGGCGCTGCTCGCCGGCGAGCCGAGCGCCGCGAACGATCCCCAGGTGCTCTTCGATCTCGCCGTGGCGTACGAGGGACTCGGCCAGCGCGAGAAGGCGCGCGCGCGGTACCGCGAGGTGGTGCGCCGCTTCCCGGCGGACGCGAACGCACGCAACGCGCTCGTGCGCGAGGTGTCGCTCGACGCGCACCTCGAGGACTGGGCCTCGCTCGGCGAGGCGGGCGAGATGATCCTCGCGCGCAAGGACATCGATCCGGCAGAGAAGATGCTCGGCCTCGGCGCACGAGGGCTCTCGAAGGTGCAGGCCGGCGACGAGACCGCCGGCAACCGCGCCATCCAGCAGGGCCTCGAGCTGATGGACGAGACCCGCTACGGAGCGACCGGCCAGCTGCCGGTGGCGGCGGCGATGATCAAGTACGCGAACGGCGAGCTACGGAAGCTCCGGTCCGAGAAGATCTCGCTGAGCCCGCCGGGCCCCGACTTCGTCACCCGGCTCGAGATGCGCTGCATGTTCCTGCTCGAGGCGCAGTCCTCGTACGCCGATGCGATCCGCGCCGTCGATCCGCAGTGGGCCGCGATGAGCGGCTACCGGGTCGGCGAGATGTACCGCACGCTCCACCACGACCTCATGATGATCCCGCCCACCGACAAGGCGAAGACCGAGCACGACAAGCAGCTCTTCTACGGGATCATGCACGTGCGCTACCGCGTGCTCCTCGAGAAGGGCAACGAGATGATGAAGCGGACCCTCGCCCTCGGGGAGAAGACCGGGGTGGGGGAAGCGTGGATGAAGCGGGCCGAGGCACTGAAGGCGGAGATGGACAAGGCGCTCGAGGACGAGAAGGCGACCATCGCCCGCTTCCCGTTCACCGAGGAGGAGCTCGAGAAGGCGCTCGAGATCATGAAGAAGAAGGCCGCGAGCGCGACTTCTGCCCCTGATCGGTTCTGTCCTTGCCTGCATGTGCGATGTCGGCTAGCCTTCGCGCCCCTGATTACGCTGGCGTAGCTCAATCGGTAGAGCACCTGTTTTGTAAACAGGCGGTTAGGGGTTCAAGTCCCCTCGCTAGCTCTACCGAAAGTGCTTGCCAGACCTCTTCAGAACTTAGAATAAGCGTGTCGTTACGGAGGGTTGCCCGAGTGGCCAAAGGGAGCAGACTGTAAATCTGCCGGCTATGCCTTCGTTGGTTCAAATCCAACACCCTCCACAATTTCTTCTCTTTCTCTTTCTTACGCGGGAGTAGCTCAGTTGGTAGAGCGTCAGCCTTCCAAGCTGAACGTCGCCGGTTCGAACCCGGTCTCCCGCTCGAATCCTCTTCCTTAAGCAACGCAGCCCCGACTAGAAGCACCAGCCAGCACCGCATCCCGTCCGCCCACCTAGCTCAGTGGTAGAGCACTTCCTTGGTAAGGAAGAGGTCTCGGGTTCAAGCCCCGAGGTGGGCTCCGTCGATCCGACGCAGCACGTAGCATCCACGCAAGCCAACGCAGCCGCCGCCCGATCCGTCCGAAAGAGAGTCCGAAATGGCGAAAGAGAAGTTCCAGCGCACCAAGCCCCACGTCAACGTCGGCACGATCGGTCACATCGACCACGGCAAGACGACGCTCACGGCCGCGCTGGTGAAGGTGCAGTCGAAGAAGGGCCTCGCGA
>JAQBQL010000190.1 GCA_028287035.1 Labilithrix sp.
CGAACGGATCGTCGCCGAGAAGCGGCGCGAGGTGCACGGCCTCCACCACCGCACCTGCTACGCGCGCGTGCCGGAGGGGCCCCGTGGCAACGTCGCCTCCGCGCTCCGCCGCGACCCGGGCGCGCCGCTCCGGCTCATCGCCGAGAACAAGCGGAAGAGCCCGAGCGCCGGCGACCTGTCGACGGTTCTCTCGCCCGCCGAACGCGCACTCGCCTACGCCGCGGCGGGGGCGAGCATGATCAGCGTCCTCTGCGACGGTCCGTTCTTCGGCGGTTCCTGGGACGACGTCGTCGACGTGCGCCGCGCCCTCACCGGCGCGGGCCACGCCACCCCGGTGCTCGCGAAGGAGTTCGTCATTGACGAGCGGCAGCTCCGCGAGGCCGCGGCCTGCGGCGCCGACGCGGTGCTGCTCATCGCACGCATCCTCGACGAGGAGCGGCTCGCGTCCCTCTTCGCCGCCGCGTCGCGGCTCGGCCTCGAGCCGCTCGTCGAGGTGGTCACCGAGGAAGAGCTCGGGTGGGCGGCCCGCGCCGGAGCGGTCGTGATCGGGGTGAACGCACGCGACCTCGACACGCTCGTCATGGATCTCGCGCGAGCCGGTCGCGTCCTCGCGGCGGTGCCGGAAGGCGCGGTGCCGATCCATCTGTCGGGCCTCAAGACGCCCGCCGACGTGACGCGCGTGGCGTCGACCGCCGTGCACGGAGCCCTCGTCGGCGAGACGCTGATGCGCGAGGACGATCCGCGCGCGCTCCTCGCGGCCCTCGTGACCGCCGCCGGCTGACCCCGAGCTCCGAGATCTGGCGCTCCCGCCCGCGCGGGGGGATGATCGAGCCCATGTCCGCGGGCCTCACCCTCGATGGGTGGATCGACAGCTACCTCGACCACCTCCGCGTGGAGCGGGCGCTCGCGAAGAACACCCTCGAGGCCTACGCGCGCGATCTCGGCGAGGTCGCGGTCCACGTCGACGACGAGGCGGCGAACGACGTGCGCCGCATCGACCCCACGGTGCTCCTCGATTTCGTCGTGACGTCCTCGCGGCGCGGGAAATCCGCGCGTTCGAGCGCCCGGCAGCTCTCGGCGCTGCGCGGGTTCTTCCGCTTCCTCGTGCGCGAGCGCGCCATCGACACCGATCCGACGGAGCTCGTCGATCGCCCCAAGGTCGCGCGCAAGCTGCCCCGCGTCCTCTCGTACGAGGACGTCGACCGCATCCTCGCGGCGCCGCCACTCGACACCCCCCGCGGGATCCGCGACAGCGCCATGATCCACCTCATGTACGCCTCGGGGCTGCGCGTGTCGGAGCTCTGCTCGCTGAAGGTCGGCGACCTCGATCGCAAGGTCGGGACGGTCGCGCCGCTCGGCAAGGGTGGCAAGCGGCGCATGGTGCCGGTCGGTCAGATCGCCCTCGACCGGATCGACGTCTACCTCGACGCGGTCCGGCCCTTCGCGAAGCGAGCGACCGTGGACCCGCACCTCTTCCTGTCGCCGCGCGGGCGGGCGTTCACGCGGCAGGGGTTCTGGAAGCTGCTGCGCGCCTACGCTCGCGGCGCGGGGATCACCGCGCCGATCTCGCCGCACAAGCTCCGTCACTCGTTCGCGACGCACCTCCTCCGCGGCGGGGCTGACCTGCGGGCGGTGCAGGCCATGCTGGGGCACGCCGACCTCGGCACCACCGAGATCTACACGCGGGTCGCGCAGGACCACGTCCGGCACGCCTATGACAAGGCGCACCCGCGCGCGTAGGCCGCAGGCAACTTTGGCCGGCGCGCCGGCCGGGCCGCGGTGTACCCTCGGATCACTCCGATGCCCGCGGCGTTCACGCTGATCGAGCCCGACGAAGCGCGGGAGTCGCCCGTGGTGGTGGAAGTCCCGCACGCGGGTCTCTTCATGGACGGTCCGGCGCTGCTCCGGCTGGCCGCGCCGGCACGCTGCATCGGCCGCGACGCCGACCTCTACGTCGACGAGCTGTACGGCCGCGCGCCCGCGCGTGGCGCGACGCTCCTCTTCGCCAACGTGTCCCGGTACGTCTGCGATCTGAACCGCAGCGAGCAGGACGTCGACGCGGAGACGATCGAGGGCGTTCCGCCCACCGCGCGGGCGACGCGCGGCATCGTCTGGCGGCTCACGAGCGACAACCAGCGCGTCCTCGACGCGCCGCTCCCGCACGCCGAGCTCGAACGCCGGCTCGACACCTATTACCGCCCGTACCACCGGACGCTCGGCGAGCTCCTCGAGCGGAAGCGCGCGCGGTTCGGGTACGCGATCGTCCTCGCCGCCCACTCGATGCCGAGCGCCGGCCGCGGGGGCGACCCGCGCGAGCCCCCCCACGTGCGCGCCGACGTCGTGCCGGGCACGAGGGGCCGCACCAGCGCCTCGCGCCGGCTCATCGACGCGGTCGATGCCCACGCCCGCGCCGGAGGCCTGTCGGTCGCGCACGACGACCCGTACCAGGGCGGGTACACGACGCAGCACTACGGCCGACCCGAACGGAACGTGCACGTCGTGCAGGTGGAGCTCGCGCGCCGCCTCTACATGGACGAGCCGTCCCTCCAGAAGAACGGCGGCTTCGGCGCGCTCGAGCAGTGGTGCGCCTCGCTGGTCGAGGTGCTCGGCGCCGTCACGCCCTAGCCGGGAGCGATCGCGCGGGCAGTTCCTCGCGCGAGGCGCTTCACGCGGCTTGACATGCCAGACGGATTCCGCCAAGTTGCGCGCCTGTCATGGCGAAGAGCGACATCACCGGCAAGCGAAGGCTGAGCGCGCAGAACGTCTCGCACTCGAACATCAAGACCAAGCGTTGGCAGCACGTCAACATCCAGACGCGCCGCGTGTGGGTGCCCGAGCTGAAGCGCTTCGTCACGCTGAACCTGACGACGCGCGACATCCGCACGATCGACAAGATCGGCCTGACGGCGTACGCCAAGCGTTACAACGTCAAGCTGTAAGGCTTCTCCGAGGCACCACCGATAGCGCGCGGCCCGCCCAGGGTTCGCGCGCTTTCGTGCGTCCATCGTCCTGACGTCGATCGAACATCGGCCGGCGCCCGCGTCAGTGCGGGCGGCGCGAGTCGCGCGCTCGCGAGCTCAGCGGAACGCGGTTGCCGTGCCCTGGACGTGGCTGAGGGCGACCAGGCGCGCTTCTCCGTGCGCCTCGAGCTGATCGTTCTCGGCCACCGAGCGGACGGCGCGGCCGAGCACCTCGTACGCGTCGCCCGCCCCGAACGCCGCAAACGCGAGCTCGAGGGCCCCGTCGGTCGCGGTGAGGAGCGCGACCGGCGCGGATGCGGGCCGGATGACGCCGGGGTTCACGCGCTGCGCCCCGCGGCGCACCGGCTCGGCGAAGAACGGCGCGCGCAGGCCGAGCTCGTTCACCATGACGCCGTCGACGCTCTCGTCCCACACCGCGATCGCGAAGGAGCCGTTCCGGTCGACCGCCGCGACAGCGCGGGCGGTGGCGATCGGCGCGTCCGGCGCGACCGGCAAGCCTGCCTCGAGCGTCGCCCAGGGCAGCGTGATGACGTGGCGCTCCTTGGAGGGCTCGGCGTCCTCGTCGTCCACCTTGCGCCGGCGACGGACGGGCGCTTCCTCGCCGCCGAGGACGCTGCGCGTCGCCATGTGCACCTCGGGGTGCGGCGAGGCGAGATCCTCGAGCGTGAGGAGGCCGCCGTTGATGCGCCCGACGACCGCGAGGAGCTCGGAGGACACGAGGCTCTCCTCGATGCCACGCGGGCCGCGCTGCTGGATCTTGGAGAGAACCTCGTGCCGCGCCGAGCCCTTCGAGAGCGCCATGCCCGGGCCCATCACCGCGCCGAAGGTCGACGCGCCGGCGGTCGCGATCGCCGCCGACAGGGTCGCGGGCAACCACGGCACCCCGACGCGAGCGGCGTCGGGCACCGGCTCGTTGTCACGGAAGCCCCGCGGACGTGGCGCGCCGAGGCCCGGCTGGCGGACGCGCCCGTCGAGCGCACGCAGCCCGGAGCCGCCGCCGCCCATCAGGATCTGCACCGGCCCGAGCAGCACGCCCGGCGACACCGCGCATGCTGCGAACACCCCCGCGACCACCGCGTCGAGCGCGTTGCCCTTGCGGAGCAGCTCGTCCGCTGCGGCCTCCACCTCGGCAGTCGCGGCAACGACCGCGCGCTGGAGACGGCGGGTCATTCGTCGTCGTCCTCGGCCTCGTCGTCCGCGGATGCGCCGCGCGGCCGGATGAGGCGACCGAGCCCGCCCTGCGCCCCGGTCTTCGCGGCGCGAACGAGCGCGCGGAGCTGCTTGCCCTCCTTGAGGGCGTTCGCGGTCTCGATGACGACGTACGCGTCGCGACGCTCGCCGATCGTCATGGCGATCTTGGTGAGCGCGGTGGTCGAGAACGCGCGGGTCGCGCCCTGGGCGCGCAGGCGGCCGTAGGCGACGGGCCCAGGCGGCATCGCATCACGCGCGGGGTCGACGGCGACGACCACGCCCCACTGCCTCGCCTGCTCGGCCGCGTCCTCGGTCTCCCAGAGGCCGCTCGGCTCCCAGACGACCGTGCTCGCGTCGCGCGGGAGCCGCTCGATCACCTTGGCGAGCCGGTCGCGCCACAGCTTGCTCGGCGTGACGTCGCTCGGGGTACCGACGAGGATGATGCGCGCCTCGAGCAGCGTCACCGTCTTGAGGAGCGCGGCGAGCTCGGTCTCGAGGTCGGCCGAGTCCTTGAGCCTCGAGAGCGCCGGGCCGGCGACGGCCGCGAACTCGAACTGCGGTCCCGCGGCCTTTCGCCAGCGGCGCAGCGTGGCGTCGCTCGGCGCCTGGCGCAGATCGGCCGCCGCATAGCCGCGGACCTCGAGGAGGTCGAAGCGTTTTGCGTAGGCGCCGAGCTCGCCCTTCAGTTCCTTCGCGCCGACGTGCAGGCGGGTCGCCATGATCGCGGCCCTAGGTAGACCGGAGCGGTTCGGCTGTCCACTTCTGACTCACGTGTGGAAGTGGAACCACTGCGTCGGATGCTGGCGGAGGAAGCCCGCAAGGCGATCGGCGAGCAGCTGCGCGGCGCGGTCGAGCTCCTCCTCGTCCGCGCGGCGGCTGACGTGGATCGCGGGGAACACCTCGACGACGTAGCGCCGGTAGCCGAGGCGCGCGCAGAAGACCGCGACCACCGGGGCGCCCGAGGCCTGCGCGAGCCGCAGCGGGCCGTCGGGCAGCTCGGCGGGCTCGCCGAGCAGGTCGACGGTGCGCGTCTTCATCCGGGGGGCGAACCGATCGAGCTGCAGGGCGACGACCGCGTTCGGCATGCGCAGCGCGCGCAGCAAGGTGAGCGCGGAGAACGGGTCGTCGCCGGCGTGGACGATCCGCACCCCTGCCCGTCGCCGCACCTCGTCCTGGAGCGCGCGAGCGCGCGCGTCGGGCTCGGCCTGCATGACGATCGTGACGTCGAGTCCCTGGTCGTGCGCGAGCAGCGGCCCGACCGACTCCCAACCCGCGGTGTGCCCGGTGACCACGATGATGCCGCGGTCGGCGGCACGTGCATCGTGCATGTACTTCTCGTTGATGATCGTGCTCTCGGCCGGACGCGGGCCCTGCGGGGCGTCGTTCGAGAGCACCTCGGCGAGGCACGACGCGTAGTTCGCGAAGGTCTCCAGGGTGTCGCGCGCGTCCTGGAGCGGCGAGGCCGGCCCGCGCACGAGGCGCAGGTTCCGCAGGACGGCGCGGCGCGCCGACGGGACGAGCGCCGCCGCGGCCCAGCCGAAGAACGGCGGCGTGTAGCGCACCCACCACTCGGGACCCCGCGAGGCGCCCCAGTGGGCGAGCCGTCGCAAGAACATGCCCTCGTGGGCCCTCGCCGCGCGCCTTTCGGTCATGGACGCGGGAAGCCATCGCACGGGCCGAGGGCCGACGTCCACGGCGGAATGCGCGCGTTCACTCGTGCGTCATGCACACGCGGAGCGAGGCCTTCGCGCGGTGGAGCAGCACGTCGACGTAGCCGCGCGAGATCCCGAGCGAGGCGGCGACGTCCTCGCCGGGCTGCTCCTCGAGGAGGCGGAGCATGACGACCGCCTTCTGCGTCTCGCAGAGCTGATCGACGCACGCGCGGAGCCGCACGTGGTCCTCGGCCTCGGCGATGAGCGCATCGGCCGACGCCCCGGACGCGCTGGGCAGCTCGAGGGCGTCCACGTCGTCGTGAGGCTTCGCGACCCGGTGGAGGCGCCGGCGGTTCCGCGCCGCGTTGCGGACGATGCCGCCGAGGTAGGCGCCCCATTCGGCGCGCGCGTCGGGCAGCTGGCCCTTCTGCGCGCTCTGCAGGAACGTGACGAGCGCATCCTGGACGCACTCGACCGCGTCCTCCGCCGAGGCGCCCTCGCGCTGCGCGAGACGGACGAGCTCCGACCGGCCGGTGCGCGCCAGATCGCTCAGGATCCCGAGGACATCGAGGCCCGGCGCCTCGGACGAGGAGGGTGCGGAGGTCGGGCCGGCCACGGTCATCATGCTACCTCCGATTCCGCGGCTGTAAGAACCGTCGCTGCTGTTACCTTCCATCACGAGGGCTGCCGGTCTGCGGCAGGCCACGGTCGAAAGGAATATCGGACATGGGAGCCAGCAAGAACGTGCTCGAGGTTACGGACGAGAACTTCGACGCCGAGGTGTTGAAGGCGGACAAGCCTGTGCTCGTCGACTTCGGCGCGACGTGGTGTGGCCCGTGTAAGGCGCTCGCGCCCGTCGTCGACAAGCTCGCCGACGAGACGGTCGGCAAGTACAAGGTCGTCAAGGTCGACATCGACGACGCGCCCGGCGTCGCGCAGAAGTACGGCATCCGCGGCGTGCCCGCGATCATGGTCTTCAAGAACGGCGAGAAGACTGCGTCCCACGTCGGCGTGACGACGAAGGACAAGCTCCTCGCGATGTTCGAGAGCTGAGCGCGAGACCCACGGAACACGACGCCGTCGAGGGAGCCCCTGAGCTCGCTCGGCGGCGTTCTGCCGTTTGTCGGCTCAGGTCTCGTCGCCGACCTTGGGCGACGCCCCGTCGGCGGGGACGAACGCGGTGTCGGCCAGCTTGCCGTCCTTCAGGCCGAAGTAGACCTCCGCCTGGTCGAACATGAACTTCTGGCCCTCGGCCGAGGTGAGATCGACCCGGTAGGTGTTGATGAACTTGACCGAGTCCTTCAGCCACATGTCCCAGGCCTCCTGCGAGACCTCCTCGTAGATGCGCTTGCCGAGGTCGTTCCTGTACGGCTGCCGCTTCAGGCCGGGGAGCTCCTTGCCAAGCTTGCGGCACATCACCATGCGCGTTTCGGTCATGCGCCGCGTTCTAGCCGCGTCCGGAAGAACACGCCATAGCGCGGTTGGCCTGCCGTGCCGGGACCGGCCGGGGACGCCGCGTCAGCCGAAGGGGAGCGCGAGCTGGAACGACCGCGCGCGCCGGACGTCGAGCGCGCAGACCGCGCCGTGCGAGAGGACCTCGACCGCGATGCGCCGGGCTCCGCGGGCGACCGTCTCGAGGGCCCGCTCGGGTGTGTTGTTCGACTGGGAGAGGTGGCCGAGGTAGAGGCGACCGACGCGCGAGCCGCTCAGCCGGGACGCGAGCTCCGCGGTCTGCGCGTTCGACAGGTGGCCGAGGCCGCCCCCGACCCGCGCCTTGAGGTGCGTCGGGTACGGACCGTAGGCGAGCATCTCGGTGCAGTGGTTCGCCTCGACGAGCGCGACGTCGCACGACGCGAGGAGACCGGTGAGGTCGTTCGTGATGCGCCCGACGTCGGTGGCGTAGCCGATCGCGTGATCGGCCGAGGCGACGCGCACCGCCACCTGCGGGGCGTCGTGCGGCACGTGCTGCGTGAGGACCTCGAGCGAGCCAACGCGGAACGGGCGGCCCATCGCGAACGTGCGCACGTCGCGATGACGGGCGCGCAGCCGCGGCGCGTCGATGCCGGCATGCAGGTAGACCGGGCAGCCGTGGGCGCGCGCGATCTTCTCGACGCCGGCGAAGTGATCGCCGTGGTGGTGCGTCGGGATGATGGCGTCGATGCCGTGCGGCGCGAGGGCGACGCCGAGCGCGGCGAGCCGACGCTCGAGCACCTGCGGACCGAGGCCGGCGTCCACGAGGACGCGGACGCCCTCCGCTTCGACGAGCAGGCTGTTGCCGCTCGAGCCGGTCCCGAGAACGAACGCACGCACGGCCCGAGGCATCCTACGGGAGGCGCGCCGCCGCAAGGAGTCGTGGTATCTTCAGGCGCTCCGGTGAGCGCTTCCCCTACCATCGTCTGTCCCACGTGTGGAGCCTCCGTTCCCGGGCGGAACGGCGAGCCGCCGAAGTTCTGCGGGCAATGCGGGACCACCCTGGGCGTGCCCGCGGGGGAGGCCGCCGCCGAGGTTCACGACGGGCAGCTCGACCATGGCGCGCTCGGCAAGACGCTGCTCGACGAACGAACGCCGCAACGAACGCCGCAACGCACGCCGCCACGAACGCCGCAACGCACGCCGCACGAGCCCCCCCACGAGAGCGATGCGCACGAGCCGGGCGGCTCGAAGGCGACCCAGCTCGGCATGCCCGCGCGCGAGCCGCACGTGGAGAGCACGGCGGCGGGTCCGGCCGGGCCCGGCTCGGCGCCTGCGCTGCGCACGATGCTCGGCATGCCGGCGAGCGACCTTCCCCCGGCGCCCGAGGCGGGGGCGCGCGCCGCGTTCCCACCGGCGCAGAAGACGATGATGGGCGTCGCGATCCCCGGCATCGCGCCGAGCCAGCCGGCGCTGGCGGCGCCCGGTCAGGCGACCGGCGGAGGCGCGGACCTCCGCGACCTCCGCAGCAAGCAGAGCACGATGCTCGGCGTCGCGATCCCCGGCGTCGCGCCGAGCGTGGACGCCGCGCAGCAGCAGCACAAGGCGCCCGCTCCGTACGGCTACACCGCGCAGGGCGCGCCGGCGCCGGCCCCGCACATCCCTAGCCAGGTGCAGAACACCGCGCTCGGCATGATGGCGGTGCCCGAGGTGCCGATCGTTCCGCGCCCGAAGACGCTGATGGACGAGCCGCTTCCGGCGGCGCCCATGATCACGCCGAAGCAGGGCGTCTCGGCGCTCACGGTGGTCGCGCTCGTGGCGGCCCTCGTCGTCGTGCTCGGCGGGACGCTCGCGTTCGTCGCGCTCCGCCATGGCGCACCTCTCTCGGCGGTGCCCCAGCTCGACGAGAACGGCAAGGAGTCCCTGAAGGTCGCCTGCCCCTCGTGCCCGGACGGCACGGTGCTGGCGCTCGGCGCGTCGACGGCATCGGTGATCGCGCAGAATGCCGTGCTCCCGCTCCCCGCCCCGCTCACCATCGGCGACAACGATCTCACCGTGAAGATCGACCGTCCCGGCGCGGGTCGCGACGAGGACGTGAAGGTCCACGTGCCGGTCGCCTACCGCGTGCGCGCCGACCTGACGACGCTCGGCGCGAAGCCTCCGGCGATCACCGTGCGCGTCGAGGCCGAGAGCGGCACCGAGGTGAAGGTCGACGGGCAAACCGTCACGCTCGACGCGACCGGCAAGGGCGCCTACCCGGTGGACCTCACGAAGGAGACCGAAGGCGTCGGCGAGGCGAGGCCCTTCGAGCGCAAGATCCCCTTCGTCATCACGCCGAAGAGCGGGCCCGCGCAGGCCGGCGAGCTGATGGCGCGCACCGCGGTCCTGCCGCTCGCCCTCGACGCTCCCGGAGCCGAGCTCTACACGGATCGAACGAGCGTGCCGGTGGCCGGACAGACCCGCGCGGGAGCCGCGCTGACGGTCGACGGGCAGAACGCGCCGGTCGACGCGGTCGGCCGCTTCGGCGTCCGGGTCGAGCTCGCGTCGGTCGGCGCGAGGACCCTCGAGATCGTGGCCTCGGCGCCGCCCCAGGCGCCGCGCATCGCGCACGTGAAGGTGACGCGGGTGGCGTCGCTCGCCGACCAGGCGCGCGAGCTCGAGGGCCGCGGGCCCCTCGCCTACGACGCCTTCGGCGCGAACCCCGCGGGCGCGGCGGGCAAGGCGGCGGTCGTCGAGGGCGAGGTCGTCGATGCCCGCTCGGGCGGCGGCCACACCGTGCTCCTCGTCGAGGCGAAGCGCGGCTGCGCGAAGGGCGCGTCGTGCCTCACGCGCGTGCTCCATGGAGACGAGGACAAGGTCGCGCGCGGCGACACCGTCCGCGCGTACGGCGCCGTCAGGGGGTCTGTGACCGCGAGCGGCAAGACCGTGCCCGAGATCGACGCGTCGCTCGTCATGGTCGTCAAGGCCGCGAAGTGAAGCGGCGCCTCGCGGCGGTGCTCGCGGGCAGCGCCTCGCTCGTCGCGGCATGGCTCGGTCTCGGGCGTGCCGACGCCCAGCGCCTCGATCCGCGGAGGCCCGCCGCCTTCGTGGTGGGCGCGCCCCGCGGCCCCTCCCCGACGCTGCGCGGCGACGCACGGCGGTCCGGCGCGACCGCCGCTCTCCTTCCCGCGGGCACCCTGCGCGTCGCGTGGCGCAAGGTCATCGGCACCCCCGTCGAGCACCCGGCGCTCGCCGGCGAGGGCGGGACCATCGCGGTGCTCACGACCCGCGGCGACGTCGTCTTCCTCGACGCGTCGGGCGAGGAGCGCGGCCGCGCGAGCTCCGGCCTCACCGCGGTCGGCCCGCCGACGATGACCTCGGACGGGACCGTGCTCTTCCTCTCCGGCGCCGGTGACGCGGTCGGCGTCCGGCGCGCGAGCCCGCGGCCGCGCTTCGTCGCGCGCATCGGCGGCGAGCGGAACATGCGCGCCGCGCCGCTCTCCCTCGACGACGGAGGCGCGGTGGTGGCGACCCTCACCGATCTCGTCCTCCTCGACTCCGAGGGCAACGTGCGCGCGCGTACGACCTTGCCCGAGGCTCCCGCGGCGCCGCTCCTCGCGGAGGGCGACCGGGTGCTGGCGGTCATCACGAGCGGCGCCGTGCTCGCCTGGACCCCGGGCCGCGAGCCGGTGCGGCTCGGCTCGTTCGGAGCACCCATCGACGGGGGCGCGGCGCTCGGCGGGAACGGCGCGCTGCTCGGCGTCATCGACGGCAATCACCTCGTCGAGCTCGACCTCGCACGCGGCATCCGCACGACGCGCTCGCTCTCCGCGCAGGGCCTCTACCTGGGGCCGCCGACCGTCCGCACCGCGACCGCCGACGCCGGGGCCACCGTGCTCGCGACGCTCCTCCTCCAGACGCCGAGCCGCGGCTTCGTCGTCACCCTCGACCCCGCCGGCCAGGAGCTCGCCCGCGCGGGCGTCGCCACGTTCGTCCCCGCGACGCTGGGCGACGGCGGCCTCGCTCCGCTCACCGCGCGGCCGCACGTCCCCCCGCTCGTCGACGCCCGCGGGGTCGTGGCGTTCGCGGCGCCCGAGGGACAGGTCGGCACCGTGAAGCCCGACGGCAGCGTCGAGGTCCTCGGCGAGTCCCCGTGCACGCAGGGCGGTACGACCGGGCGGGTCGCGGGCCTCACCGGCGCCGGGGCGGGCGCGTTCGTCGTGACCTGCGAGAACGGCGTGGTCGCAGGCATCACCGGGACCGGCCGGCCGGGCGCCGCCCCCGGAGACTGACGAGCTCGGCCCGTCCCGGACGACGGGCGGCGCGCTCGCTGGCAACGCCTGCCTTTTGCACCTATAGTCCGCCGCATGATCACCGTTACCGATCGCGCTGCTGGCAAGGTTCGTGAGATTGCCGACGCCGAGTCGTTGACCGAGCAGGGCCTTCGTCTGCGCGTCGTGGGCGGCGGCTGCGCGGGCTTCACGTACGACCTCTACTTCGAGGATGCCGTCACCGAGCTCGACGAGACGTTCGAGTCGAACGGCGTGAAGCTCTTCGTCGACCCGCTCAGCTTCCAGTACCTCGAGGACACCGAGATCGACTACGTCGAAGGCGTCCACGGCTCCGGCTTCAAGTTCAACAATCCCCAGGTCACCGGCAGCTGCGGCTGCGGATCGTCCGTCAAGTTCTGACGGGTCCCGCGACCACCGGCTTCGAGAACGCGGTAGCGTATCGAGCGGGGGTCGGGGATGCGATTGAACGTCGGTACGAGCACGCTGGCCGACCCCGCTGCTGCGGTGTCGGCCGCAGCGCGTTCAGCGCTCGGCGCTTCCACGTCGCCGGTGCTCGCGCTGCTCTTCTCGACCTTCGAGTATGGGCCTGCCGCGGTATCCGCCGCCGCGCAGCGTGAGCTCGCCGAGGTCCCATGGGCAGGCGTCGTCACGCCGGCCATCCTCGCGGGCCCGCACATCATGGCGCGCGGCGTTGCCGTGGGCGTGATCGACTGCGAGCGCATGCGCGTCCGAGTCGGGGCGTCTGGCCCGCGCGGCACCGACGTGCGTGACGCCGGCCGCCGCGCCGCCCGCAACGCCCTCGTCGACATGCCCTTGCCTCCGGCCGACCGCAGTCGCGCGATGCTCCTCTTCACGGACACCGATAACTGCGACGCCGCCGAGACCGTGCACGGCGCGCTCAGCGTCGCCGGCGCCGGCATTGCGTGGTCGGGAGGAGGCACCGGCGCCTGCGACGTC
>JAQBQL010000117.1 GCA_028287035.1 Labilithrix sp.
ACGGCGCGACGTCGGGAACGGGCGCCGCCTTGGGCACGACCACGTCCGGCGTCCCGCGGGCGAGCGCGCTCGCCGCGAGCGAGGCAGGAGTCTGGCTCGGCGGCCGCGGCGGCTTGCTGGCCGGCCCGGTGCGCGCCGGGAAGGCGACGACCGGCTCGCCCTTCCAGTCCTTCCACGTCAGCGTGGCGAGCGGCGCGCGCGGGGGTTTGCCGCTGAACTCCACGTCGAAGACCGCCAGGTTCACGAGCTTGCCCATCTTCGCCGTGGCGATGTGCGCCTCGACGTAGCGGAGCTGCGCGCGCAGGACGTCGGCCGCCTGCTCCTCGGTCGTGCCCTCCGGCACCGCGAAGCCATACTCGCGGTACGTGAGCGGCGACGCATCGTTCGGGTTCTGCTCCCGCGCCGACACGAGCTTCGTCGGCGGAAGGCCCGGGATGGCCGATCCGATCGCCGGCGGCTCGGCGCGGTCGGCGGGCCGTTCGGGCTCGGCGTGCGGGCCGGCGTTGAACGTCATGGTGGGAGGCCTCGAGCTCCCGGTGGTCGTCGGAGCTCCCGGCCTAGGCGCGGCGGAGACGCTCTTCCCGCCGCCGCTGCTCACGTTGCCCGCGCCGTCCGACGAAGACGACGACGCCGGAGCATTCGCGCCGCCGGCGAGGTTCGGCAGCGTCGGCTCGGCCGGCGCGGACGTGAGCGCCGACGACGAGAGCGTCGAGAGCGACGCGGGCGGCGCGCTCCGGCGCGCCTTCGTCAGATCGAGCGGCGAGGACGAGGACGCGTCGCCGGGCGGCGGCACGCTCTTGCTCAGCGCGCCCGTCACGCCCGGCACGTGGGGCGCGATCGCGGGCGGAGCCACCGATCCGCTGGCTCCTGCCTTCGCGGCGCCCGCGGCCTTCGGCCTCTCGGTCGGCGGCGTCAGGGGCATGTCGTCGGCGGCGCGCTTGACGACGAACCGTACGCGCGCGAGCGGGTCGACGGCGCGGTAGCCCTCCTCGAGGAGCTCGATCGAGAAGCCGCTCATCGGGCCCTCTTCCCCGCGGTGAGCGCGCGCGGCCTGGAGGGCGCGCTGCCACGACTCGGCGTCCACGCAGAACTTCTGCGTGTCCGTCTTGCCGAGCGACGAGACTTCGACGAGCCAGCGCATTTCTCGCCCGGAAACGTACCATCACCCGCGGGCCCGATGGGACGGCGTTTTTCGCCGGCGCGTCGCTTCCGCAGCGCGGCCGCTACTCGGCGCGCAGACCGTCCGAAGGACGGAGCCGCGCCGCATAGAGCGCCGGGAAGATCGTGGCAACGAGGCAGATCAGGATGGCGACGAGCCCGGTGATGATGAACTCGGTCGGTCGCACGTTCACGGGCAGCTTCGAGATGAAGTAGACCTTCGGATCCAGCGGGAACCCGTACGAGGCGAGCGCCTTGCACCCGACCCAGCCGACCACGAGGCCAACGCCGGTGCCGACCACGCCGATGATGCCGCCCTGGTAGAGGAACACGCGGAGGATCGCGTCGTCGCTCGCGCCGATCGCCTTGAGGAGCGCGATCTCCTTCTTCTTGTCGAGCACGACCATGATCAGCGTGGCGATCACCGTGAACGCGGCGACCACGATGATGAGCGTGAGCACGACGCTCATCGCGACCTGCTGGATGAGGAGCGCAGTGAAGAGGCCGTGATTGAGCTCGCGCCAGTCCATCGTGTGGTAGACGCCGTTCGCGAGGACGACGTCGACCTGCTTGGCGATGTCCGCGGCGCGCTCGATGTCGTCGACCTTCGCCTCGACGCCGGTGACGCTGTCGCCCTGCTCGTAGAAGGCCTGCGCCTCGTAGAGGTCGGTGTAGACGAGCTTCGAGTCGTACTGGTCGAAGCCCGCCTCGAA
Organism: Labilithrix sp.; assembly: GCA_028287035.1. The sequence continues at coordinate 1,872 of JAQBQL010000117.1, forward strand.
GATGGCGATGATGCGGAACTGCTTGGCGATCGGCGGGCGCGCCCCGCTGCCGCCGAACGTCATGCCGATCTGGGGCGAGGTGATCTGGAGGCAGTCGCCGAGCTCGACGCCGAGGCGCTTGCCGAGCGATTTGCCGATGACGACGCCGGGCAGCAGCTTGATCTGCTGCGGGCTGCGGCAGGGGTCGGGATCGATGTTCTCGGGGAGCACGTCCTCGTCGGGGAGCGCGCTCGCGAACCCGCCGGACGGGGTGACGTCCCCGGGAGCCATCAGCACGGGCGGCGCGGTGGCCGCCGGCGACGCGGGCCCTTCCTCGCCCGCGAGATCGGCGAGGAGGTCGTTCGTGCTGGTGCCGCCGGGCCTGGCGGGCGACGCCGCGGGATGCGTGTCCTCGGCGAGGTCCCGGGCCGCGCCGGTCGCGATGAGCGTCGCCATGTCGATGCCGCCGGCGTCGAGCTTCGCGTACCCGTTCTGCGTCGCCTCGTCCCTCGCCTTGTCCTCGGCGATCTGCTTCTCGATGGCATCGAGGAGACCGAGCTTGCCGCCATCGGGCGCCGCCGACGGCGAGCCGGTGGGCGCGGCGCTGGCCGGCCCGCCGGTGGTCGGCGAGAACGTCGGTCCGGAGTCGCGCGGGTTCGGCGGCGGCGACGCGCCGGGCTTGCGCATCCCCTCGAGGGAGCCGGCGATGATGTGGCGCGGCAGGTCGAGCACCTTCGGCATCTGCTCGGGGTCGACGCCCTTCAGCAGGACGCCGGTGGCGGTGCGGTCCCCGTGGGTGATCATCATCGGGTTGATGACGAACGGCGCGACCGCCACGACCCCGGGGATGCTCGCCACCTTCTTCTCGACGTCCCGGTAATCGCGGAAGTGGACCGCGTACTTGAGGACGATGACGTGGGCGTTCACCCCGAGCACCTTCTCGCGGAACTGGTCCTGGAAGCCGCCCGTGACGCTCATCACGATGGCGAGCGCCGCGACGCCGAGCGCCACGCCGGCCATCGCGAAGGCGGTGCCGACCGAGACGAAGGCGCGCTTCTTCGACCCGAGGTAGCGGAGCGCGATTTGGACGGGGTAGCCCATACGAAGCCGGTGCGGGGCTTTAGCACGGGGCTCTCACGCTTCGTTCCCGAATCCGGGCGAGGGGCGCACCATGTCGGATGAGCGCGCTCCAGCGGCTCTCCGCAACGCGGGGCTTTCCGCCGGCGCGCAGAATCCGTAGATCTAGAGCTGCGGCCTCCACGTAGGTGGCCGTCCCTTGGACATGTCCGACTCCTCCAGCTGCGCCATTCACGTCATCGGCTGCGCGGTCATCGGCTCCCCCACGCGCGGCTCCGGCGTCCGATGAACAAGTCTCCCTCGAACCAGGAGACCCTGGCCGCGGTCGAGCACGACGCCCTGGGGAGCGGCGCCGGGTCTGCCGCTCCGGCGGTCAGCGCGCCGCGCGCGACCGGCAGCCATCCGAGCCATCCGAAGACGCCGCGGGTCGACCCGTTCATCGGCCGCACGCTCGACGGCCGCTACCTCGTCGAGCAGCTCCTCGGCGAGGGCGGCATGGGCGTCGTCTACCTCGGTCGCCACAAGGTCATCGACAAGCGCGTCGCCATCAAGATCCTGCGCGGCGACATGGCCGCCGACGCGGAGATGGTCGAGCGCTTCCTGAACGAGGCGCGGGCCGCATCGAGCATCGGCAATCCGCACATCGTCGACATCTCCGACTTCGGCAACCTCGAGGACGGCTCGACCTACTTCGTCATGGAGTTCCTGGACGGGCAGGGGCTCGGCCGGCTCATGACCGACCTGACGGTCATCCCGGTGCCTCGTCTCCTCCACATCGCGAAGCAGATCGCGCAGGGCCTCGCCGCGGCGCACGCGCGGGGCATCGTCCACCGCGATCTGAAGCCCGACAACGTGATGCTGATCCCGCGCGGGACCGATCGCGACTTCGTGAAGGTGCTCGACTTCGGCATCGCGAAGGTCAACAGCGAATCGGGGCGGCTCACGCGCGCGGGCAGCGTCTTCGGAACGCCTCACTACATGTCGCCGGAGCAGGCGGCGGGCGTGCCCGTGGACCATCGCACGGACATCTACTCGCTCGGCGTCATCCTCTACGAGATGGCGGCCGGCAAGGTGCCGTTCGACGCCGACAACTTCATGGGGATCCTGACCCAGCACATGTACAAGTCGCCGGCGCCGATCCGGGCGCTGATGCCGCTGCCGCAGGACGTGCCCCCCGGGCTCGACGCGATCGTGCTGAAGGCGCTCTCGAAGCGCGTCGAGCATCGCTACCAGTCGATGGACGAGGTCATCCACGATCTCACGCTCGTCGAGCACGGGCAGGTCCCGGCGGCGGTGCAGGAGATGATGGGCCGTTCGGGCGGCTTCAACGTCCCGGCCGACTACTTCCGCAAGCTGCCGCCGGGCGGCCCGGCCATGCTGCCGGCGACGCCCTCGGCGCGCCCGCGCAACGTGATGCTCAAGGGCGCGATCGGCGGCGGCATCGTCCTCGTTCTCGGCGCGCTCGCGGTGGTGGGCTTCTACGGCGCGAGCAAGGCGGGACCCAAGGTCGATCGCGCGGCGGAGCCGGCGGCGACCGCGCCCGCCGTGACCGCGTCGAGCCCGACCACCGCAGCCGCCCCCGACCCCGCGGTTCGTCAGGTGCAGGTCGTGACGTTCCCGACCGACGCCACGGTGTTCGTCGGGTCGAAGAGCTACGGCGCTGCGCCGGTCACCATCGGCGTGCCCGCGAACGAGCCCGTCACGGTGCGCATCGAGCACGCCGGATACGTCACGAAGGAGAAGGTCCTCGCCGGCGACAAGGCGCGCGAGGACGTGACCCTCGAGCGTACGGCGGCACCCGGAAAGGCGGGCACCAAGGCGGTCCCGCCCTCTCTCCCGACCAGCCCCGTCGGCACCGCCGCCCCCACCGCCAAGAGCACCGCGTCGCCGACGCCCGCTGCGCCGACCGGCAAGCCCGCCTCGAACGCGAACGTGCCGTGCGATCCGCCGAAGTTCCGCGATCCGTTCGACGGCCGCTGCCGCTGACGTCGCGCGCTACTGCGTGAACGTCGTGCCATTCCAGGTGTAGCGCGCGCCGCTGACGCCGCTCCAGGGCAGGAGCAGCGGCTCGATCGCGCCGCCCGGCCGGTCCTGGGGCCACGGGTACGAGGCCTTCGTCCAGCCGCGCGCCACGCCGGGCCGGACGTCGACGTCGAAGCCCTTGCCGCTCCGCGCCGGCACGAGCTGCACGGAGCCCTGCACGCGTTTGCCGGCGAGCTCACGTCCCGTCTCGATCGCGAAGACGCGCGAGATCGCGCCGCCCTTCACCTGGCAGATGAAGAGGCTCTCGACGGCGACGGTCTCGTTCGCCGGCGTCGTGACCCGGCGCACTCCGCGGACCACGAGCTCGGCGGCGCCGTCCCCCGTCACGTCACGCGCGGTGAGCTCGTGGATGTCCTTGTCGTCGGTGAACTGGGTGAGCGTGAGCCGCGCGTAGCCGGTCCCGCCCTTGAAGCCAGGGCCGAGCACGACGATGTCGCGGCCCACCAGCGCCACGCGCTCGGGTCGCGGGTCGCCGTCGACGTGGACCTCGATGTCGAAGCGCGGCCTGGTCCCCGGCGCGACGCCCTGATCCTTCAGGTAGAGATCCATCACCTGCCGGGAGAGGTCGCTGCTCGCGCCGACCGGCGCGAACGGGAGCTCGCGCGTGCTCGCCGGCGCTGCAGCGGTGCTCGGCGCGACACCGGCGGCGGCGGCCTGCGCGACCTCACCGCTCTTCACGAAGCGTCCCTTCTCGAGGCGGAACGTGCGCGACCTCACGGCGCCCCAGGGAAGGAGGATCCCCTCCTCGCCGAGCGCGGGTTCCTTGAAGGTGCTCGCGTCCCAGCCCTGCGCCGGCTCGACGCTGACCTCGATCTCCTTGCCCGAGACGCGCACCGCGTTGGCGACGCGGCGGCGCGTCGACGGCTCGCTGACGCTGATCTCCTGCGTGAAGAGGGTGACGGGCTCGTCGCCCGAGGCCACCGTCCACACCTCGAGCAGCTCGCGCGTCACGCCGGCCTGGGCGCTGCGCCGGCGGACGATCATGTCGTCCTTGCCGCGACCCGTGAGATCGCGCGTCTCGAACGAGGCGAGCTCCCCCGCGACCTCGCGCCAGAAGAACTGCTTGCCGCCGCGGTAGCCGGGACCACAGATCGTGAAGAAGGAGCCGAAGACGCTGATGCGCTCCTTGCGCTCGTCGCCCGCGACGTCGGCGAACACGTCGATGCGCGGCGCGGTGCCGGCGAGGTTCTTCGGCCCGAGCAGCCCGTCGACCACCGCCTGCTCGGCGGCGCCGGGGAGGGCCTGGAGCTCGGAAGGACGCTCCGCGCTGCCCGGGCCCGTGGCGAGGACGGCGGCGGTGCGCGTCCCGTCGCCGTCGAGGTAGCGGAAGGCGCCGCGCAGGCCGACCCGCATGATCCGCGCCTCGGGGAACGCCGACCACGGAACGACCGCCTCGAAGGCGACGCCGTTCTTCGTGTCGGCCTCGACGAGCTTCGCGCCGGCCACGTCCTGGCCACGCGACGGCCCCGCCGCCCAGCGCACCGCGCCGCCGCTCTCGCCGGGCTTGCCGGGGAAGAAGGCGATCTCGTAGGGCGCGAGGCCTCCGCGGCCCGACGGGAACGCGAGCGACATGACCACGTGGTCGTCACCGGCGCCATGCGCGGCGCTCCGCGCGAGCGACCGGTCGGTGATCTCGACCCCCACGTAGAGCTTGCCGTCGTCGGCCTGGAGCGCGACGCCGAGGGCGAGGCCGTCGGTCTTGCCGGAGAGCGCCTGCTGCGCGGGGTGGCGCGCCGGCCACTCCTTGAGGAGGCCGTCGAGCTTCACGGGCGCCTGATGATCGACGTCGTCGATGTGGAAGGCGCTCTGCAGCGCGAGCTCGACGCCGGTCGCGCCCTCCTCGCGGTTTCCGGCGCCGCCGAGCGCCGCAAGCCCACCCTGCGCCGCTGCCGCCTCGCCGATCGAGTCACGTGGCGCGCTGCCCGGCCCGCGCGCCTCGTCGTGCTCGGGTGCCCGCGGAGCCGCGCCACCGCCGCACGCTGCGAGCGCGGCGGCAAGAATGCAAACTACATGTTTCATGAAGAGCTCACGTCCGGCGCGACATCGGGCCCAGATCCTTGCCGACCACGCCCCTGCGCTGGAGGACCTTGAGGCCCTCGATCATGGGAACGATCGAGGCGGAGAGCGCGAGCAGCACGAGCCACTCCGTCGCCGAAAGCGAGTAGGTCTTGAAGACGTCCCGCAGCGACGGCACGACGACCGCGACGAGGTGGATGGCCGCGCTGACCACCATCGACGCGAGCAGCGCGAGGGGAACGAGGGGGCGCGCGCTGAAGATCGAGGCGGTCGCGGAGCGGCAGTTCAGCGCGTGGAAGAGCGGCGAGAGCGCGAGGAGCGAGAACGCCACGGCGCGTCCGTACTCGAAGCGATCGACGCCGGGCAGGGTCCACGGCCAGTAGTAACAGCCGACGGCGAGGCCTCCCATGAGCGCGCCGACCACGGCGATGCCGAGATAGTCACGCGCGCCGAGGAGCCCGACCGAGGGCTCGCGCGGGGGCTCCATCATCTGCGTGGGATCCGGGGGGTCGATGCCGAGCGCCAGCGCCGGCAGCCCGTTGGTGACCAGGTTGATCCACAGGATCATGAGCGGGCGCAGGCCGGGCAGGCCGGGCACCACGCTCGCCACGAAGACGGTCACGAGGAGGCCCGCGTTCGACGACAGGAGGAAGAAGATGAACTTCTGGATGTTGCGCCAGATCGCCCGTCCCTCGCGCACCGCGTCCACGATGGTCGCGAAGTTGTCGTCGGCGAGCACCATGTCGGCCGCCTCGCGCGCGACGTCGGTGCCGTTCTTCCCCATCGCGATGCCGATGTGCGCCTCGCGGAGGGCGGGCGCGTCGTTGACGCCGTCGCCGGTCATCGCGACGACGTGCCCCTGGCGCTTGAACGCCTTCACGATGCGGAGCTTCTGCTCGGCGGTGACGCGGGCGAACACGCGCACGTGGTCGATGCGCCGCGCGAGCGCCTCGTCGGTGAGCTTCTCGAGCTCGGCCCCGGTGAGCGCGAGGGCGTCGTCGTCCCACAGCCCGAGCTCGCGCGCGATCGCGACCGCGGTGAGCTTGTGGTCGCCCGTGATCATGACGGCCCGGACCTTCGCGTCGTGGCAGGCCTTCACGGCCTCCTTCACGCCGGGGCGCGGCGGGTCGATCATGCCGACGAGCCCCAGGAAGGTGAGGCGCTGCTCGACCTCGACCGATGGGCGCGTCTCTTCAGCGCCGCCGCCGGGCGACTGGCGCGTCAGCTCGCGCCGCGCGACCGCGAGCACGCGCAGCGACAGCTGGCTCATGCGCTCGGCCTCGGCGAGGATCGTGGCGCGGCCCGCCTCGTCGAGATCCACGAGGCCCTCGGCGGTGTGGTGCGAGACGCAGAGCGGGATGAGCACGTCCGCGCTGCCCTTCGTGTGCACCATCTCCTGACCGGTCTCGTCGAGCGCGATGACCGTCATGCGCTTGCGGTCACTGTCGAACGGGAACTCCTGGAGGAGCTGGTGCGAGGGCGCGACGGACTCCTTCGGGAGGCCGCCCTTGGCCGACAACGTGAGGAGCGCGCCTTCCGTCGGGTCGCCGAGGACGTGCCAGCCGTCGGCCTTCTGTTCGAGCTGCGCGGTGTTCGCGAGCACGATGGTCGCGAGGAGACCCGAGAGGGCGGGGAGCGCCGAAGCGTCGACGGCGGCGCCGGCGTGGTCGAGGATCTCGCCGGCGGGATCGTAGCCGGTGCCGCTCACCGTGTACGAGACCGAGCCGGCGTAGACCTCGCGAACGGTCATCTCGTTCTGCGTCAGCGTGCCGGTCTTGTCGGTGCAGATCACCGTCGCCGAGCCGAGCGTCTCGACCGCCGCGAGCTTGCGGATGATCGCGCCCTTCTTCGCCATGCGCTGCATGCCGAGGGCGAGGGTGATGGTGGTGATGGCGGGGAGCCCCTCGGGGATCGCGGCGACCGCGAGGCTGACCGCCTCGAGGAGCAGCTCGTGCCAGGACGCCTTCCCGCGGATCATGCCCTGCGCGAACATGAAGGCGCTGATCGCGAGGCACGCCCACAGGACGCGCGAGCCGAAGTGATCGAGCTTCTCCTCGAGGGGCGTCTTGCCCTGCTGCTGCCCGCTCATCAGCGTGCTGAGCTTGCCGAGCTCGGTCCTCGTCCCGGTGGCGACGACGAGCGCGCGCCCCTTGCCGCGCATGACCGACGTGCCCGTGAAGAGCATCGTCGAGCGGTCGCCGATCGTCGCGTCCTCGGCGAGCTGCGCGCGCGCGTCCTTCGTGACGGGCAGCGACTCGCCGGTGAGCGCCGCCTCGAGCGTCGCCAGGTTGATCGTCTGGAGGAGGCGCGCGTCGGCAGGCACCGCGTCGCCGGCCTCGAGCTCGAGGAGGTCGCCGGGCACCACCTCGACCGCCGGGATGATGCGGACCTGATCGTCCCGGCGCACGCGTGCGTTCGGGGTGACCATCTTCTTCAGGGCGTCGAGGGCCGCCTCGGCGCGCCGCTCCTGGTAGAAGCCGAGCACCGCGTTCAGCACGACGATGAGGCCGATCGCGATCGCGTCGCCGAAGCGAACGAGGACGCTCGCGTCGGCATTGCCGCTCGCGCCGTTCACGGTCGCGACGACCGCCGCGACGAGGAGGGTGAGGACGATCGGGTTCGCGAACTGCGCGACGATCCGGCGCCAGGCCGGGACGGGCGGCGACGTGGGGAGCTCGTTCGGCCCGTGCTCGGTGATGGCCTTGGCGACCGCGGCGGTGGTCAGGCCACGGACCGGGTCGGCGCCGAAGCGCGCGCAGAGCGCGTCGATGGGGCCGGTATGCCAGATCGAGGAGGCGTGGCCGTCCGGCAGCTGCCGCGCCGACGCGTCGCTCTTCGGCCGTGCCGACACCGGCGGCTTCTCTTCCGTTCCCACGGGGGGCCGGAGCCTACTACGGCGAAGGCCAAGGGGGTGATAGGATCGCGGTGTGGCTCCGGGTGAAGCGCCCACCTCGAAGAACATGCGCAACGGCATTCCTGCGTCCGCGGGTGTGGCAGATGGCAGCGGCACTCCGCCCGCCGCCAGCCTGACGAGCCCGACCAGCATGAACGCGCTGCCGGCGGGCGGGGCGCCGCTGCCGCGCGGCGGTCGCTACGAGCTGCTCGACCGCCTCGGCTCGGGCGGAATGGCGGACGTGTTCCTCGCGCTGGCGAAGGGGCCGTTCGACGCGAAGAAGCTGGTTGTCCTGAAGCGGCCGCGCGCCGCCAGCCACGAGTACGCGCAGATGTTCATGGACGAGGCGCGGCTCACGATGCGCCTCAACCATCCGAACGTCGTCCAGACGTACGAGGTCGGGTTCGACGACGGCGGGTTCTTCCTCGCGATGGAGTACCTGGAGGGGCAGCCGCTGCACCGCGTCGTCGCGGCCATGCAGGCGCACGACCAGCACCTGTCGCACGCGCACGTGGCGCGGCTCGTCTCGGACGTGCTGGCGGGGCTGTCGTACGCGCACGACTTCGTCGATTACGACGGGACGCCGCTCCACATCGTCCATCGCGACGTGAGCCCCCACAACGTGTTCGTCACCTACGAGGGGCAGGTGAAGGTCGTCGACTTCGGCATCGCGAAGGCGACGATGAACGAGGTCCACACGCAGACCGGCGACGTGAAGGGCAAGCTCGCGTACATGGCGCCGGAGCAGGCGGTGGCAGGGGAGGTCGACCCGCGCGCCGATCTCTTCTCGGTCGGCGTCATGCTCTGGGAGATCCTGGCGCGCCGGCGGCTGTTCGGCGGCCAGAGCTCGGGTGAGCTGCTCGACCAGCTGCTCACGATGGACATCCCCCCGCTGTCCGTGATCGTGCCCGACGTGCACCCGGTGCTCGAGGCGGTGGTGCTCCGTGCGCTGGCGCGCGAGCGCGACGACCGCTTCTCGACCGCGCGCGAGATGCGCGAGGCGCTCGAGAGCTACATCGGGATCGCCGGCCAGCCCGTCCGCGCGAGCGATCTCGGCGGGCTCGTGAGCCGGCTGTTCTCGGGCGCGCGCTCCCAGGCTGCCGCCCGGATCCGCGCGCAGATGCAGCCCGGCGCGCTCCGTCCGAGGGATCTCGGGGGCTCGGTGCCGGGGTTGCCCGTGCTCGGTCAGGCTCCGCCGCCGAACCACTACGGACCGGCCGGCGACACGGCTGGGCCCTCGGTCATCACCGCGGCGCCCGTGCTGCTCGGCCGCCGGGCCGAGTGGCGGACGGTCGTGTCGCTGATCGCGCTCGGCGTGTCCGTGCTCGTGCTGGCGGGCGCGCTCCTCCTCGTCATGGTCCGGACGCGCCGGCACCCGGTGGCCGCGGTCGCCGACGGCACGACGCTCGTCGGGGTGCCCGCGGTGGTTCCCGGTGCCGCCGACCCGGCGCCGACCGACCCGCCGCCTCCCGCGC
>JAQBQL010000129.1 GCA_028287035.1 Labilithrix sp.
CGAGAGCACCAAGTGGCCCGTGAGCGCCGCCTTGACCGCGATTTCCGCGGTTTCGAAGTCTCGGATCTCGCCGACCATGATGATGTCGGGGTCCTGGCGCAGGAAGGCGCGCAAGGCCATCGCGAAGTTCAGGCCGATCTCGTCGTGCATCTGCACCTGGTTGATGCCGTGGAGGTTGTACTCGACGGGATCTTCCGCAGTGCTGATGTTGGCGTCGATCTTGTTGAGATCGCTGAGCGCCGAATAGAGCGTGGTGGTCTTGCCCGAGCCGGTCGGGCCCGTGACGAGCACCATTCCCCAGGGCTGATGGATGGCCCAGAGGAAGTCGTCGAGCGGCCTCTGATCGAAGCCGAGCTTCGTCATGTCGAGCTGCAGGTTCCCCTTGTCGAGGAGCCGCATGACGATCTTCTCGCCCCAGAGCGTCGGCAGGACGCTCACGCGGAAGTCCATCTCCCGGCCCTTGCCGAGCTTCAGCTTGATGCGTCCGTCCTGCGGGAGCCGCCGCTCGGCGATGTCGAGCTGGCTCATGATCTTGAGGCGCGAGGCGATCGCGTTCTTCAACTTGAGCGGCGGGGTCATCTCCTCGATGAGCACGCCGTCGACGCGGTACCGCACGCGGAGCTTCTTCTCGTAGGGCTCGATGTGGATGTCGCTGGCGCCCTTCTTGATGGCGTTGAGCAGCACCATGTTGACGAGCCGCACGGTGGGCGCGTCCTCGCTCGCCTTCTCGAGCTCGAGGACGTTCATGTCCTCTTCCTCGCCCGAGAACTCGATCTCCGACTCGTCGAAGCCGGCCATGACCTCGTCGTACGAGGGGCCTGCGGAGTAGTAACGCTCGACGGCGGCGCCGATGGCGCTCTCGCTCGCGATGACCGGCTCGATGTTGTAGCCGGTGAGGAACTTGAGGTCGTCGATCGCGTGCAGGTTCGTCGGGTCGGCCATCGCGACGATGAGCGAGCTGCCGGCACGCGAGACCGGGATGACCCGGTGCTTCTCGCACTGCTCGCGCGAGACGAGCTTCAGGATCTCGGCGTCGATCTCGTACTCCTCGAGATTGATCGTCGGGACGCGATACTGCTGCGAGAGGAAATTCGTGATCTCCTGGTCGCTGATGAAACCGAGCCGCGCGAGCGTGTAGCCGAGGTTCTGGCCCGAGCGATTCTGCTCGTCCTGCGCCTGTCGGAGCTGCGTCAGCGAGATCAGCTTCTCCCGGACGAGGAGCTCGCCGAGCCTGTTCTGGTTCGCCATGTCGTTGGGAAATCGTCGGTGATACCGCGACATCCGTCAACAGGCGTGAGCGTCGCGCACCTTCCCCGACGTGAGCCCGGACGCCGGGGAACGGCATGGAAGGTTGCGTCTTTTTCACGTGCTAGAGTCCGTGGTCCGACGTTGGCGCTCTTCGATCGCATCTTCGGCAAGGGCCGGCACGCCTACACGGGGAAGGCCGCGGAGCTACGCGGCGATCTCGCCTCGGCGGCCGTCCTCTACGGTCAGGCCGGCCAGCCCGACGAGGCGGCGCGCGTCATGCTCCTCCGCGCCGACGGCGAGACCGACGTGCGGACCCGGCTGCAGCTCCTCGCGCAGGCCGCCCAGCTCGCGACGCCCGACGGCGACCGACACAAGGAGGCGCGGCTGCGGCGGGCGGAGCTCCTGCTCGCCCTCGCCGGTGACGCGAGCGTCAGCGCGGTCGCGCGCCACGAGATCATCGCCGCCGCCCGGGACCTCGAGGCGATCGGCGAGGCGCTGAAGGCCGCCGAGGCGTACGGGCGCGCCGGGGACAAGGAGGGCGAGGCGCGCGCTCTGCAGGCGGCGGGCGACGTCGAGCGCCTCGAGTTCCTGCTCTCCACCGAGCAGCACAAGGAGCGCACGTCGCGGGCCCGCGTCGACCGCACGAAGGACATCGATCTCATGATCGAGTGCGGCCGCCGTCGCGAGGCGCTCACGTCGCTCGACGAGCTCCTCCGCGCCACCCCCGACGACGCGCCGCTCCGTGACCGCGCCAACGCGCTGCGGGCGCGCCGCGTGGAGGCGCCGATCGTCGCCCTCGAGATGCTCGGCGAACGCTGGACGATGGTGCTCGGCAGCGAGCTCGTCATCGGTCGCAGCGAGGGCTCCATCAAGGTGAGCTCCAACGCGGTGAGCCGCCAGCACCTCCGCATCAGCCGCGAGGGGGACGACATCGTCGTCCGCGACCTCGAGAGCCGCAACGGGACGCAGCTCCGCGGGATCAACCTGGCGGGCGCGCTTCCGGTCAAGAGCGGTCTCGACCTCAAGCTCGGTCGCGAGGTCTCGCTGCGCGTCGCGCCCTGCGCCAAGCTGGGCGGCGCGGTCGAGATCGACGTCGCGGGCCAGCACTACGTCGCGTGTCTCGGCAAGAGCTGCCTTCCGGTCGACGGCCTCTCGCTCGAGAGCGGCGCCGACGGCTGGGTGGAGCTCGTCGCCCGGGGCACGCACGTGTACGTCGGCGGCGTCGAGTGGGCCGAGCACGCCACGCTCCTCGCCGGCGATTCGATCACCACCGCGCGCACCGGCGCGCCTGCCGTCAAGGTCGTCTCCACATGATGAAGCGAAGCCCGATGTCCTCCCGATCTCACCTCGTACGCGGCGCGCTCACGCTCGCGGCGCTCGCCGCCCTGGCGCCCGCCTGCAAGAAGCCCGAGTGCCGCGGGCAGCTCTCCGACGGTGACTTCGCGTCGCTCGCCGAGAAGGCCGCGAAGGGCGACCCCGCCTGCGAGGAGCTCGCGCGAGCCGTCGTGAAGATCGACGACGGCGGCGCGACCGTGAACGGCACGCGCGTCAACGTCCTCTTCCACGAGGAACGACGGCAGAGCGTTCCTCCGGTGAGCGAGCTGCTGGGTGCCGATCGGGAGCGCTGGCTCCGCATCCATCCCGGCAAGGCGTTCGCGGGCACCGCCGAGATCTTCGTCCCGTCGGGGACCTCCGCCGGTGCCGGCACCAGCGTCGCCGCGACCGCCGCGGGGACTGGCTACCCGCGTCTCGAGCTGAAGGAAGGCAACGATACGTATCCGATCGAGTGGTGGCCCGGTCCCGGAGCGGCGCCGCGTCCCGTGCTGCATGTCGAGCGGGAGGCGGCGACCAAGGAGATTCGCCTGCGCTTCACCGGCGTCGGCGCCAACGCCGGACCGCGCATCGTGGTCGCGACCGTCGCCGATGCGGTCGCCGCGATCGCCAAGGAGTGGGGCGCCGGCCCGGCGGTGCCGCGCGCCCTCGCGCTCCGCGTCCCGAACGGCTCGATGCATGACGTCCTCGTCCTGATGCGCGAGCTGCTGGCCGCCCCCGCCCTCGCGCAGGCGCAGGTCTCGCTGGAGATCGGCAAGGCGATCTGAGCCCGGGCGCGGCGCCGTTGACGGGCGGCCGGCGAGCGGCGAGAAGGAGGGCCATGAAGCGTCTCGTGGCCGCCCTCTTCGCCGTGCTCGTCCTCACCTCCCTCACGGGTTGCCTCGGCGCCAAGCAGTCGTGGACCGCGCAGCCGGTCGCGACCGCCGAGGCTCGCATCGCGCCGCAGGAGGTCTACCGGCGGAAGAACCGCCTCTTCGTCCGCGTGACCTACACGAACCTGTCGAACGAGAACGTCACCATCGATCGGGACGCCGTCTCGCTGCAGCTCGCGAGCGGGCGGGTGGCCGGTCGCTCCTCGGGCACGTTCACGCAGCACCATCCGTACACGCTGCCCCCCAACGCCGCGCACTCCATCTACGTCGACTTCCAGGACGAGGAGATCGCGGACGGCATGCAGAGCGGCGCGGTCCTCTGGAACGGCGCCATCTTCGCGGGCGCGCGCGAGGTGCACCTGCCGCCGACGCCGGTGACCGCCCGCTGACCGTTGCGGTAGGCTCGCGAGCGACGATGGGGTTCTGGGATTTCCTGCGCAGCAAGGGCGAGGCGGGTGCGGAAGCATCCCGTCCCGCGCCGCAGGGCACGACCGGCCGTGCGCCGGCTCCGGACGCCCCGCCCGCAAGCTCGCACGCGCCGCCCCGCGCCGACGATCTCGCCGGCCGTGACATCGCGAAGCTCGCGCGCACTGGCCTCGCCGGCGGCCCCACCGAGAGCGAGGCGCTCTACCTGTTCGCGCAGCTTCGTTCGACGCCCGACGAGGCACGCGCGGTCGAGGAGCTCGTCAGGACGACCCAGCTCCGCGCCCTGCCCGATCCGCTGCTCCTCGCGCTGGGCAGCGCCCTCGTCGACCGCGGCGAGCTCGACGTCGCCGCGAAGGCGATGCGCGGCGCGACCTCCTCGCCGGCGCTGGTCCTCCTCGGCGACCTCGCAGAGCGGCGCGGCGACATCCCGTCGGCCATCGCGCTCGTCGAGCGCGTCCTCCTCCGCGACCTCGATCATCCAGGCGCGCGTGAACGTCACCGCCGCTGGCGCTCCCAGCTCGGCTACGAGGTGGAGCACAAGGCGACCGCCCCGGGCGCCACGGTCGTCACCCGCGAGCCGGACGCGCCCTTCGACCTGCTCCGCGAGGTCGGGCGCGGCGGCGCGGCCGCGGTGTACGAGGCCATCGACCGCGAGCTCGGTCGCCACGTCGCGCTGAAGGTCTACCACCAGCCGGAACGCGACAAGGAGCAGCTCGCGCACGAGGCGCGCGTCGCCGCCGAGCTCGAGGGTCCCGCGGTGGTCCGCGTTTTCGACGTCGACCCGGATCACGGCTGGGTCGCCCTCGAGTGGGCGATGAACGGCACGCTCCGCGAGCAGATCCGCAGCCGTGACGTCGCGCGCCTCCTCCCGATCGAGCGCTGGGCGACGCCGCTCGCGCGGGCCCTCGCCCGGGTGCATGCGCACGGCTGGGTGCACCACGACGTGAAGCCCGCGAACGTGCTCCTTTCGAGGGCCGGCGCGGCGATCCTCACCGACTTCGGGATCGCGCGCCGGGTGAGCGAGCCGAGCCCCGCCGGCAGCCTCGGCTACCTGTCGCCCGAGCGGCTCGCGGGGCGGCCCAGCGATCCGCGCGACGACGTGTACGGGTTCGGCCGCGTGCTCGAGGACGTGCTCCATGTCGTGACCGACGAGGCGACGCTGGCGCGCTACCGGCCGCTGGCCGCGGCCTGCACGGGCGCCGACCTCGGCCGCCCTGCCGACGGCCGAGCTCTTCTCGAGCATCTCGCCGCGCCTCCGCGACCCCCGCCCGGGCCCCGTGGCATCGGTGGATGACCGGTCACGCTGGCCTCACTCCGTTATAACGGATATGGTTCCAGTCTACTGACCACCGCCCGAGCCCGAAGAAGATGCCCACGACCTACACCGATCTGATCGCGTCCGTGAGGAAGGAGACCAAGGAGGTCTCGCTCGAGGAGCTGAAGCGCCGCGTCGACGCGCGCGAGCCGTACACGCTGCTCGACGTGCGCGAGAAGGACGAGGTCCGCGCCGGCTACATCCCGGGCGCGCTCTCGATCCCGCGCGGCTTCCTCGAGATCCAGGTCGAGGGGCGCATCCCCGACAAGAAGACGAAGATCGTCGCGTACTGCGCGGGCGGCACGCGCTCGGCCCTCGCCGCGAAGACGCTCGCCGACCTCGGCTACGTGAACGTCGAGACGGCGAATCCCGGCTTCGTGCGCTGGAAGGATCTCAACTACCCGATCGAGACCCCGCCCTCGCTCAGCGAGGCGCAGCGTGACCGCTACTCGCGGCACCTCCTCCTGCCCGAGGTGGGCGAGGTCGGGCAGTCGAAGCTGCTCAAGGCGAAGGTCCTCCTCATCGGCGCGGGCGGCCTCGGCGCGCCGGCGAGCCTCTACCTCGCGGCGGCGGGCATCGGCACGCTCGGCATCGTCGACGCCGACACCGTCGACGCCTCGAACCTGCAGCGCCAGATCATCCACGCGACGAGCCGCGTCGGCAAATCGAAGGTCGACAGCGCCGAGCACGTCATCAACGATCTCAACCCCGACGTGAAGGTGGTCGGCTACAAGGAGCGCATCGACAGCTCGAACGTCGAGCGCATCTTCGGCGACTACGACGTCATCGTCGACGGCACCGACAACTTCCCGACCCGCTACCTCGTCAACGACGCGAGCGTGTTCCTCGGCAAGCCGGTGGTCCACGGATCGATCTTCCGCTTCGACGGCCAGCTCACGACCTTCGTGCCGGGCAGCGCCGCGAAGAAGCTCGGGATCGAGGCCGGGCCCTGTTACCGCTGCCTCTACCCGGAGCCGCCGCCGCCGCATCTCGCGCCGAGCTGCCAGGAGGCGGGCGTGCTCGGCATCCTTCCCGGCGTCATCGGCGTGCTGCAGGCGACCGAGGC
>JAQBQL010000131.1 GCA_028287035.1 Labilithrix sp.
TCCCGGACGACGAATCCCTCGCGCCGCTCGCCGGCGAACGCGCTGAGGAAGGCGGCGGCGAGCTCCCTGGCGAGCCGCGCGTCGATCGGGCCCCCAGCGACGCCGCCCTCGCGGAGCGCGCTGCCCACGACGATGCCGTCGGCGTGCTGCGCGAGCGCCTCGAGCGTCGCGAGCGTTGCCCCGCTCGCCACCAGCACCGGCTTGCCGGCGGCGCGCTTCACCGCGGCGAGCTTCTCGAGGTCGACCGCCTTTCCGGTCCCCTCCCCGGTCACGAGGACCACGTCCGCCATCCCGCGCTTCGTGAGGTCCTGGACCTCCTGCGCCAGCGGCCGCGGCGGCCCGAGCGGCGACGAATGCTTCACGTCCACGTCCGCCCAGATCGCGAGCGACGGCACGCCGAGCTCGCGGCGCAGGCGCAGCGTACGCGCGGCGTCGCCCTCGACGATGCCCTGGTCGGTCACGCGCGCGCCGATGTGCACGTTGATGCGTACGAAGCTCGCGCCGGTGGCCGCCGCGATCGCGACCGCCGCGTGCCCGTCGTTCCGGAGCACGTTGATCCCGAGCGGGACCTTTGGCGCTCCCGCCCGGACCGCGACTGCGCACGCCGTCATCGCCGCCACGGTGATGGGCGGCACGCGGCTCGCGAAGAAGGGCGCGTCGCCGAAGTTCTCGACGATGATCGCGTCGTAGCCCGCCTCGGCGAGGACGCGCGCATCGGCGCCGGCAGCGCGGGCGCACTCCTCGGCACTCAGCGTCGAGCCCGGGCTCCCGAGGAGCGCGGGAAGGTGAATGACGCCTACGAGAGTTCCCATCGTTCGCTCACTTGAAGTTGAAGCCGCCGCCGCCCGTACCGGTACCGCCCGCAGCCGCCGCCGGCTGCGGATCCGGCTTCGCGAGCGTGCCGCCGACCTTGAGCCCGTAGTACCCGTCGGCGGTCTTCGACTTCGCCATGCGCGGGTCCATCTCGAGCATCGGCTTGTCCTTCGACCCGGGCGCACCGAACAGCATCTTCGTCTTGTCGTTCTTGTTGCGGTAGCCGTCGTTGATCTTGAACTTGAGCGCCACGTCGAGGTGCGCGTCGGTCGCGACCTCGCGCAGCTGCACGCGTCCGTCGCCAGTCACGTCGACGTCGCCGCCGCTCGCGCCGATCTTGGTGAGCTTCAGGATGCCGTCCTTGGCGTCGCCGTTCACCTGGAAGTTGCCGACCTTGAGGCGCGGCAGCGTGAACGGTCCGAGCGGCGTCTTGACCGTGAGCTCCTTCGCGTTCCCCGCGAACATGTCACGGATCTCGAGCGCCACGTTGCCGTTGCCCTTCGACGCCTTCCCCTCCGGGAGCTGCAGCTTGACCGTGCCGTTCAGGCGACCGTCGAGCGGAAATCCCACGTTCGCGGCGATGAGGTCGATCTTCGACATGTCGACGCCGTCGAAGTCGACCTCGATGTTCCGCTCCTTGCCCGAATCCTCGAAGGTGCCCTTGATGGTCCCGTCGAAGGCGTCGACCCGGAAGGACACGTTCTTGTTGCCCGCGAGCAGCCCGAGCAGCGAGATGCGGGCGCGCGCCTCGTCGATGCGGATCTCGGCGGGCGGCTTCGTCGGGTCCGACGACGGCGAGATGAGCCTCACGCCCTTCGCCTTCACGCCGGTGATCCACGACGAATCGAGCTCCTCGATCTGGAGCTCGGTCGGGCTCGGCGACGTCCGCTGCGCGGCATTGAACGTGGTGACGATGCGCTCCTTGAGGTGGTCGTACGGGAACGTCCACGAGAGGAAGATCACGAGACACAGGAGGTAGAAGAGCGGATATCCGATCTTCGGCGCGAGCCGCTTGAGCCGCTCCTTGGTCGCTTCGTTCATGGCTTGCTCGCGGATGCGGAGCCCGCGGGCGCCGGCGCGGGGGTGAGCTCGGTGCGGTCGAAGGCGGAGACGCCGACCTCGACGTCATACGAGTCCGGCTCGCCGGCGCGCTTGCGGATGTCGAGCCGCGAGAGCGCGACCGGATACCCGCTCTTCTCGACGGCCTCCAGGAACTTGGCAATCGGCCCCATTCCCGACTTCTTCAGGTGGATGGTCGTGGTGCGTTCGTTGTACCGCTTCCCGTGCGGCACGTCGGGCCGGTCCACGGAGTCGGTGACCTGGAGCTTCTGCGCGGTCGCAGTCTCGCCCAGGAAGCCGGCGAGCTGCGGCGCCTTCTTCGCATAGCGCTGCGCGATCTGCGCCTTCCGCTCCTGCCGCTCGCGGATCTGCGTGCGCGAGCCATTGACCGCGGAGAGCGCGGCGCGCAGCTCGTCGTTGTCGTTGCGGCGGCTCGACACGAGCGACTGCAGGCCGATCGGCACCGCGAGGAGCAGCATCACCGCCACCACCGCGACCGCGATGGTCGCCATGCGCTGCTCGCGCGGGTTGAGGCCCCACCGTTCGAAGATCGCAATTGCCATGTCACTTACCCCCTGTCGAGGCGCTGCTCGCCGGCGAGGCAGACGAGGCGCCCGCGGTCTTCTTGGCGCTGCCCTTCTGGTCGGCCGGGCACTTGATGTCGAACTCGAGCACGTAGACCTGGGAGGTGCCGCCGACCTCGGCGTTGGTGCGGGTGATCTTGGGGTCGGCGAAGCACGGCTCGCTCTCCATCGACGCCTTGATGGCCTGCGCGTCGGGAATGGTGCCGACGACGCCCTGGATGACGACGTGCCCCTTCTGGACGTCGAGCTCGCGGATGTCGTGCGTCATCGAGGGGGGAATGAGCTCGGAGAGCTTCACCATCACGTCGAAGCCGTCGGCATGCGGAAGCGGGTCCTCGTCCGCGCTGCCGGTCTGCGCGTTGAGCAGCTCGTTGGCGCGGGACGCCTCGCGGGTCTCCTCGCCGAGCACCTCCTTCGTCACCATCGCGAGCGCGTTCTCGAGGACCGCCTTCTCCTTCGATTTGGCATAGAGCTGCGCCCAGGCCGAGAAGAGGAAGCTGACGAGGATCACCGCGGCGAGGCCCGCGAGGAGCGGGACCTTCTCCTTCACCCAGGCGAAGCCGCGCTCGAACGCGAGCGGTCCCTTGCGCAGGTTGAGGCCGACCGGCCGCGGGCCGAGACCGAACGCGAGCCCTATCGCCTTCGCGAACCGCGCCATCGTGGCCGCTTGCTCGGGCGGGAGCGGCGGCATCTCGAGGGCGGGCGCGGGCAGCACCTCCACCGGGATCTCGAGCGCGCCGGAGAGGAAGGCGACGGAGCCGGAGACGTACGCGCCGCCGCCGCACAGGTAGAGCCGGACGGGGGGATCGCCGCCCTGCGAACGGTGGGCGGCGAGCGTCGTGCGGAGCTCGCGCCCGAGCTTGGCGGCGCTGCCGGGGAGCCCCTGCGTCCCGAGCGCCACGGTCCGCGCGAACACCGGCTCGCCCGCCTTCATGATCAGCACGTCGCTCGACACGGTGCCGAGGTCGACGATGGCAACGACGCCGTCGGCCAGGAACGGCGCATACGGAACCAGGTTGGCGATGGGGAACGCGCCGAGGCCGACGCGCTCCGGCTCGGTGCCGAGCGCGCCCTTCACCTGATCGATGCGCGCGACGACGTCGGCGGTCTTGGCGACGCCCACGAGCACGCCGAGCTCCTCGCCCTTCACGTCGCGCACTCCAGGCAGCAGGCGGTAATCGAAGACTGCCTCCTCGATGTCGAACGGGAGCTTCGCCTCGAGCTCGAACGGCAGGACCTCCCCGATCTGCCGGATCGCCCCCTGCGGGAGCCCGACCGTCTTGATGGTCGCCTTCTGTCCCTCGAGCGCGACGGCGATGGCGTCGCCGAGGCCGCGCCCCCCGGTGGCGAGGCGGGCCGCCTCGATGATCGCCTCGTTGACGCCGCCCGCCTGCGCGACCTCGACGCTCGCCAGCCCGACGAGCTGGATGCGCCGGTACGAGGTGCGCACCGCCGCGACCTTGACCGCGGTGGCGCCGATATCGATTCCCAAGAACGTACTCATGAGCTCATCCCCGTCATTCGACCCGGTAGTAGACGATGGTACCGCCGGTGCTCGGCTGGTTGGCGGCGGCGATCGCGTCGACGCTGGTCTGGGCGGTGGCGCTCGCCGACGCGGCGGGCGTGGGCGTCGCGCCGGGAAGCGCCGAGCCGCCGGGCGCCGCCTGCGACTGCCCCAGGGTCGGCGCATTGCGGAAGTCGACGACCGCATGCACCTGCACGCGCGTCTCGCGGCGGTAGCCCTTCTTCACGCCGACCGCATAGACCGAGAACATCTTGCTCTCGGTGGTGATGCTCTTCTGGAATTCGGACTGGCTCTTGAAGACCACCGGCTTCATGCCGATCGACGCGAGCAGCGGCCCGAGCTGCCCCTGGCCGCTCATCGCCGAGATGAAGTCCTTCGGGCTGCCGAACATCGGCGCGCCCATGGTCACACCGCGCGCCATCGTCACGCCGGTGAGGAAGAGCGCCGCCTGATCGGGATTGACGCAGATGTCCGCGGTCGGCGCGCCCGCGCAGACGACGCCGAGCAGCGTCTGGGCATTGGCGGTGTTCACGTTGACCATGCCCTGACCCCACACCGTGACGACCCGCTTCTTCGGATTGGTCGGATCGGGATCGATGAACGTCGCCCAGAAGTCCTCGCTGACCCCGCGCACCAGGTGGAGCTCCTCGAGCGAGTCGTAGGGCGCGTTCTTCCGCTGGTACGGCTTCGCGAGGAGGCGGTACCACGAGTCCTCGACGCCCGCGTTCTGGGCGGCCGAGAGCTGGGAGAGATCGCAATTGAACGCCTGCTCGTCGACGTCGGCCCAGTCGATGAGGGCCTGGCAGACCGCCACGCGATCGTGGAACTGTCCGTTCGAGTCCTTCTGCTCGAAGATCGTCGAGTACTGGGGAGGACCGATGAGCGACATCACCTGCTGGGCCAGCCGGATATGGGCAATGTCGTTGGCGGCCCCGAGATTCATGTTGATCTTGGAGTCCTCGTCGACGATGGCGAGCTCGTACTTGCCGCCCTGCATGCCCAGGTTCTTGGCATTCGCCATGTCGACGCCGACCGTGGATGCGAAGCTCTTGCTCGACTCCTCGTCGTTGAACACCCCGAGCAGCTGATCCGAGAACTCCCACACGGGCAGCTGGGGCGGCGTGCGCTTCATCAGCTGGAACATCGGCGCGATGGCTTTCCGCAGCGTGGGCTCCGTCGCGATGAGCAGGCGCGACAGGTTCACGGCGCTCTTTGCCATGTACTCGGCCTGGAGTCCGTCGCGCTCGGAGCTGGCCGCCGCGAGCTCGGCGCTCGTCTCGTCCTGGAACTCGGCGAGCATGACGGTGAGGACCGCGATGGCCCCCATCACCATCACGAGGGCAATCCCGCGCTCCTGGTTGCGCTTCTTCCGCCGCTTGCGGGCGCGCTGCGCCTTCGCGAGGGTCGCCAGGTCGGCCGGCGCGCTCATCGCGGGATCCCGAAGCTGAGGGGTTGCTGCATCGGCATCATGAACTTCGTGATGAAGCGGAACGGCGGGCTGTTCTTCACCGGCTTCAGCACGAGCGTGATCTTCACCTCGACCGGCAGGCGGTTCAGCTGCGCGGTGAGCTGCACGCTGTCCCACGTCTCGATCCACTGCCCGGAGAGCGGGTCGAGGAAGCGCAGGTCGAACGACTCGACGTCCTCGGCGAGGACGTTGACGACGCCCCCGGCCTTCGGCTCGTAATCGGGATTCGGCTGCTCACGCCGCACGAGATCCATCTTGTCGTCGTGATCCGGATCCTTCACGACGAAGTAGCCGATCTCGGCCTGGTCCGATTCCTTGGAATCGGCGGTGACGCGCCGGTGCGCGAACGAGACGAAGTCGATGCGGTCGAACGTGCCGCCGTTCGTGGCGAGGAAGCACGTCTGCCGGGTGATGAGCGACTGGTTCGCCGGGTTGTGCATCGAGAGGAACGCGCTCGCGATCTCCCGCTGCATGCGGTCCATGGCGTCGCGGCCCTGACGGGCGCGGTCCACGCGGAGCGACTCGCCCTTGCGGCCGCGCGACAGCGAATCGAGCGCCCCGTAGATGAGGAGCGAGATCATCGCGAGCACGCCGAGCGACACGAGGACCTCGAGCAGGGTCATGCCGCGGCCACGGCGCCGGGCCGAACGCCTCGGGAACGTGCTGCGCGCGTTCATCGCGTGGTCCCCGTCCCGGTGCTCGTGCCGGTGCGCGACGTGCCGGTGGTGCCGGTCGCGCCGGGGCTCGTGCCGGAGCCGAAGTCCATGGCGCCGCCGTCCGGGAGGAGCGCGCTGCCCGCGAACCCGCCGCGCTGCGGGTTCGTCACGTACTGCACGAGCGGCAGCTCGCGGGCGTTGCTGCCCTCCTTCCACTTCACCGTGACGGTGATGCGGCGGATGCTCGCCTCGAACATCGGCTTCAGCGTCGGATACAGGAAGCCCATCACCATCGAGAGCATTCCCTGCGCCCCCGCCCCGCCGCCGAGCTGGCCGGTGAGCTGCGAGCCGATCCCGGCGAGGCCGGCGTCGACGTCGAGGCTGAGCCCGCCGCTGCCGGCCGGATTCACCATGCCCTGGAGACCCGCGGTGCCGAGCGGGTCGGACCCGGGGCCGGTGAGCGCGCCGCCGTCCCCGAGCGAGTTGCCGCTCTGGAAGTTCGGCATCTCGATCTTCTCGACCCGCGTATCGCAGGTGAACGTCTCGAGCTTCTCCTCGTCGCAGCACGTGACCGCGCTCTGGAGGTCGTCGAGCTCGGGGTAGCCGAGCTTCAGGAGGTTCTCCTCGATCTCGCTCATCTTGCAGCGCCCGAGGCTGACCGCCTGGCCCATGTTGGCGGCGCTGCGGTTCGACGCGGCGAGCCCGCCCTGGGCCGAGAGGATGACGGTGAGCACGAGGCCGAGGATCGCGATGGCGACCATGACCTCGAGCAGCGAGAACCCGCGCCGCGCCCGTCGAGCAATGGCGCGCATCAGAAGGCCCCCGGATCTTCCCGCTCCGACGATTCCTTGTCGTCGGTCGGCTTCGCGAGCGCGACGGCGCCGTCCTTGACCGTGATCTTGCCGGTGAGCGGGCTGACGACGAGCGTGATCGCGTCCTTCTCCTCGTTCGCCTCGCCGACCTTCAGCTGGATCGATGCGCGCTCGGTCTGCCCGCCCGGCCAGAAGTAGAGATACGCGCGCCCGTCCTTGCGGGGGTCGTCGTCGTGGCTCGTCTGGACCTCGCGGAACTTGATGCCGCGCTCGAGCGCCTTGTGACCCTTGCCGGGCGCGCTGGCGGCGAGCCCCATCGGATCGATCTCGTGGAATGCGGTGCGCGGGGCGGTGGGACCCTTGATGATGCGGCCGCTCTCCTCGATCGCCGTCTTCTCCGCGACGGTCCCGGCGGCGGCGCCGCCCGTGCCCGTGAGGTCCTTCGACTGCACGAGCATGGGCTGGTCACCCTCCTCGAGCCAGATCTCGCTCTCGGTGAAGTCCATGACGAGCCGCACGCTCTTGCTCGTGGCGCTCGCCCGCGAGAACCCGATGCGGATCGCGCCCGCGATCATCGTCGACGAGTGACGGGCCCGGGAGCTCGCGAGCTGCCCCGAGCCGATCACGATGGCGCCCATCATGACGGCCACGATCGCGAGGACGATGAGGACCTCGACGAGCGTGAGCCCTCGCGCGCGCCGGAGCCCGGACCGCGCGAGGTGATGGGAGCGACTCGTCTTCATGGTACTGCGCGGCGACGAGACCGCCGTTACTGCTTCGCTGCGGCAGCGGCCTCGGGGATGCGGATGTCGTCGGCCGTGCCCTCGCGCTTGTCGGGGCCCGTGCTGAGGACGGCGACGTCCTCGTCACCGCAGATGATCTTGTACGGGCTGTCCCAGGGGTCGGTGATCTTCGACGCGCGCGACAGCTCGTTCTTCTCGCGCAGCAGCTCGACGGTCGGGCAACCCTCGCTCGGGTGATCCACGCGGTACTTCTCGGCGGCGGGATGGATGGTGCGGGCGTCGATCTGCGCCTGCTTCTTCTGCGCCTCCTGGTACTTCGGCACCGCGACGACGGCGACGCCGCCGGCGATGAGCCCGACGATCGCGAGCACGATCAGGATCTCGATGAGCGTGACGCCGCGGCGGGCCGCGCGCCTCATCTGGCTAAAAGTCGTCTTCATCACTGCAGGATCTCCTTTTTCACTCCACGCGGTCGAGGCCGAACGGCACGCCATCGGGGCCGTCGCTCGCAAGATCGAAGCCGCGAGGGTCGCGTCTTCCGGGACAGGTCAGTCGCAGGGGTCGGCCCCATGCATCGATCGGGACCTCGGTGGCGTAGCCGCCCGGCACGAGCTCCGAGGTCTCCTTCGGGCACGCGCCGCCGTGATCGGCACGGTACGCGGCCACCGCATCGTAGGCCGTCGTCAGCGTAGCGCGTGTGGCGCGGACACCGGCGGCACGCTCCTCGCGCGCCCGGATGAACAGCACGAGCGCGAGGGCGAGCACCCCTGCGACCACCAGACGCACCCTGGCCCGGCCGAGCAGGCCGAAGACGCCGCGCCGCCGCTCCCAGGGGAAGAAGACGCGCGACTGCGAGGTGCGGGAGCGGACCATGGCTTCAGTTCACGAAGTCGTTCATCTGGATGAGCGGCATCAGGATGGAAAAGGCGATGAAGCCGACGCCGCCCCCCATGAACACGATGATGAGCGGCTCGAGGAGGCTCGTCATCGCCTGCACGCGCGTCTCGACCTGCGAGTCGTAGGCGCGCGCGACGTTCTCGAGCATCTGCTCGAGCTGTCCGGATTTCTCGCCGACCGCGATCATGTGGACCACGATGGGCGGGAACTCCTTGCTCTTCTTGAGCGGTGCGGCGATGGACTCGCCCTCGCGGATCGACAGCGCCGCCTCCTCCACGATCTTGGAGAGCTTGGCGTTGTCGAGGACGTGACGGACGATCTCCATCGCCTTGAGCAGCGGCACGCCGCTCTTGAGCAGCGTGGAGAGGGTGCGCGAGAAGCGCGACACCGCGAGCATGCGGAACACGGGGCCGAAGAGCGGGAGCTTCAGCTTCTTCCCGTCGAACCACAGGTTGCCGGCGGGTGTTCCCAGGAACGAGACGAATCGCGAGAGGAGGACGCCGGCGACGAAGCCGCCGAAGAGACCGATGCCGTAATGGACCATCGAAGCGACCGCGAAGAAGAACAGCGCGAGCGCCGCGACGTTCACGACCGCGAGCACCGTGAACAGCGTCTTCTTGGCGCCGGGCGCGAAGGCCTTCCGCACGAACACGAGCGCGGTCATGGCGGTCAGGAACCCGAGCATCTCGTTCGACGCGAGGGCGTTCGACACGAAGATGAGGAGGCCCGTGTACCAGGGCAGCGCCCGATCGAGCGTCGCGTAGATGTTCGTGACCTTGGGCACGACGACGATCATCATCATCGTCATGAGCAGCACGCCGATGCCGAGCATGAGCACCGGATAGGCGAGCGCCGCGGTGACCTTGCCGCGCAGCTTCGCGGAGTTCTCCATGAAGTCGGCGAGGCGCTCGAGCACCTGCTCGAGCGTGCCGGACGCCTCGCCGGCCGCGACCATGTTCACGTAGATCGGCGGGAAGATGTCGCCGTGCGGCTCGATCGACTTCGCGAGGCTCGTTCCCTCGTTCAGGTCGTCACGCACGTTCGCGAGGACCTTCTTCAGCTGGTCCTTCTCGACCTGCTCGGTGAGGGCGCTCACCGACTCGACGAGCGGGATGCCCGCGCCGACCAGCGTGGCGAGCTGGCGCGTCATCATCGCAACGTCGCTCGTCGAGACGCGGTTGAAGAAGGCGCCGAAGTTGATGGCGCGGCCGCCCTCCTTCTTGCCCTTCTCCTCGGTCGCCTCGGTGAGGAGGATCCCCTCGCGCTTCAGCGCGGTGCGCAGCACCTTGGGGTTGTCGGCGTCGCGTACGCCCGAGACCTGCTTGCCGGTGGCCGCGAGGAGCCCGCGATAGACGAAGACCGCCATGTGACTAGACCCTCACGTTGCGCTGGCTGGCGCTCGGGGAGGGCTCGAGCTCCATGTCGTCCTGCGTGGCGAGGAGGACCTCCTCCACGCTCGTCATGCCGGCGAGCACCTTGCGCGCGCCGTCGTCGCGGAGGCCGTCCATCCCCTGCTCCATCGCCGCGCGCTTGATGGTCTGCGCGTCGGCGCCCTTCAGCACGAGCGGACCGACGCCGTCGTCCATCATGAGGAGCTCGTAGATGCCGCGCCGGCCCATGAAGCCGGTCTGCGCGCACTTGTCGCAACCCTTGGGGCGGAAGATCGTGACGTACGGGCCGGGGTACGTGTCGAGCACGTCGTCGGCGATGTTCAGCGAGCGCGGGTAGTAGCGGGAGTTCGGGATGTTCTTCCGCTTGCGGCGCGCCGCGCAGCGCTCGGGCGTGATGCCGAGCTCCTCGAGGTCGTTCGCCGACGCCTCGTACGGCTCCTTGCAGTGCGGGCACAGCATGCGGACGAGCCGCTGCGCGAGCACGCCGACCACCGACGAGCGGAGGAGGAACGGCTCGACGCCCATGTCGATCATCCGGGTGAACGCGCCGGGGGCGTCGTTGGTGTGGATGGTGCTGAGCACGAGGTGACCGGTCAGCGACGCGTTGATCGCGATCTCGACGGTCTCCTTGTCGCGGATCTCGCCGACCATGACGACGTCCGGATCCTGGCGGAGGAAGGCGCGGAGCGCGCTCGCGAACGTGAGCCCGATCTTCGCGTTGACGTGCACCTGGTGGATCTGCGGGAGCTCGTACTCGACCGGATCCTCGGCAGTGAGGATGTTGATGTTGGGCTGGTTGATGCGGTTCAGGCAGGCGTAGAGCGTCGTCGTCTTGCCGGAGCCGGTGGGCCCCGTGACGAGGATGATCCCGTCCGGCTTGTGGATCAGCGAATCCATCAAGTGGTAGTCGCGCGGGCTGAAGCCGAGATCGGGCAGGTCGAGGAGGACGCTCGACTTGTTGAGCAGACGCATGACGATGCGCTCGTAGGCGCGGCTCGTCGGGATGGTGCTGACGCGGATGTCGAAGCCCTTGCCGGCGATCTTCTTCGTGATGCGCCCGTCCTGCGGGAGGCGCTTCTCGGCGATGTTGAGCGAGGCCTCGATCTTGATGCGACCGACGATGGAGTTCATGAAGGCACGCGGCGCCCGGCGCGCCACGTAGAGCTCGCCGTCGATGCGGTAGCGGACGATGACCTCCTTCTCTTCCGGCTCGATGTGGATGTCGCTGGCGCGCTCCTTCATGGCCTGGAGGAAGAGCGAGTTGACCCAGCGGATGACCGGCGCCTCGTCGTCGGAGTCGAGGATGTCGCCGCCCGCGACCTCGTGCTCGTCGACCTGCCCGCCGTCGTTCTCGAGCACGCCGCCGCCGGCCTCGCGCTCGTAGACGCGGTTGATGGCGTCCGTGATCTTCTCGGCCGAGGCGACCGACGGCTCGACCGGCTTCCCGAAGAGGATCCGCATCTCGTCGAGGGCGACGGTGTCGAACGGGTCACCGACGAGCGCGTAGACGGCCGCGTCGTCCTCCGCGGTGACGAGCACCTTGTGGTTCTTCGCGAAGATGATGGGCAGCCGCGTCGCGAGCTCGGTCGAGATGCGGTCGACGTCGGGACGGTCCACGTACGGGAGCTCGGACTCGGCGGCGAGGGCCTGCGCGATCGTGGCGTCGTCGACGACGTTGCCGTTGACGAGGAGATCCGTCAGCTCGAGCCCCTTCTCGCGCTGCACCGCGTACATCGCCTCGAGCCGGTCGAGGGGCACGCCCGCACGACGGTGGAGGATCTCGCCGAGGAATCGCTGCTCCATGGATCGCCCTACTTCTCGATCTTCTCGATGTTACGGACCGCGGGGTTGACGTTGACGGGAGGGTTGGCGCCGCCGCTGGTGCTGGGGGGCGGGGCGGGCGCGGGCGCGCCGTTGTTCGTGCCGCCGGCCGCGCCGGCCGGCCGCGTGGTGCCGAGGGGCATCTCGAGCGGACGCTGCGGATCGTGCGTCTTCATCTCGCGCGGCTTCGTGATCTCGTCGAGGCGCTTCCGCTCCTCGAGCGAGAAGTACGACTGGCGGATGTCCTCGACGAGACCGTTCGTGCGCGACCAGTCCTTCGGCGGCTTGTACTCCGAGGAGTCGCTGAACACGAAGTAGCGGTCGAGGTACTCCTGCCGCTCCTGCATCTTGCGCTCGAAGACGGTGCGGAGATCCTGCTGGTTCCGGATGATGTACGGCGTCATCACGAGCACCAGGTTGCGCTTCTCCTGCGTGTTCGTGCGCTTCCTGAAGAGGGCGCCGAGCACCGGGATGTCGCCGAGCACGGGGACCTTCTCCTCGGCGCGCGAGGTGACGTTCCGGATGAGGCCGCCGATAACGACGGTCTGCTGATCCTGGACGACGAGCTTCGTGGTCGCGGTGCGCTTGCTGATCGGGATCGCGCCGAGCGTTCCGCCGAGCGGCGCGCCCTGCTCGCTGATCTCCTCGCTCACGTCGAGGCGGACCTCGTTGGAGTCGTTGAGGTGCGGCTTGATCTTGATCTTGGTGCCGACGTCCTGCCGGGGCGAGCCGACCGAGCCGAAGCCGCCGAGGCCACCGAGGGCGCCGAGGGCCCCCGCCGCGCCGCCGGCCGCGCCGGTCGGGAACGAGCTGACCGCGTTGGTCTGGAGCGGGATGTTGTCGCCGACGTTGATCTCCGCGTCCTCGTTGTCGAGCGCGAGGATGTGGGGCGTCGAGAGGAGGTCCGAGTCGCCGGTGCGGGCGAGCGCCTGGATGAACGTGCCGAAGGCCGGGACCGAGATGCCCGTCCCGAGGAAGTTCTGCGAGCCGGAGATGCCCGGGCCGCGCACGCCGAGCGCGAAGCCCTGGAGGGCGTCGGGGTCGGTCGGGATCGGCGAGATCGTGTTCGTGATCTTGTTGCCGCCGAAGAGCAGCGAGTCGTTGTTCTGGTCGAACGTGAACGGCGCGCCGCCGTGGAAGCTGACGCCGAGCGAGTCGGAGCGCTTCAGCTGGAGGTCCATGATGACCGCCTCGATGAACACCTGACGGCGCGGCTGGTCGAGCCGGTCGATGACCGATCGGAGCGAGGCGTAGTCACGGAGCGACGAGGTGACGACCACCGAATTGGTGGCCTTGTCGGCCGACACCTTGACGCCGCCCTCGAAGATGCCCGCCGCCTGCGTGCCCGACGAGGCCGCCGCGGGAGCGTTCCGACCGCCGCCGCCACCGCCGCCGCCGCCGCCCGCGCCGCCCGAGGAGTTCGTCCCGGTGATGATGTCGGTGAGCGTCTTCGTGAGCTCCGTCGCGTCGGCGTGCTGGAGCGGCAGGACGTGGATCTCGCCCTCGCCGGTCTGCGGGACGTCGATGCGCTTGATGAGCTCGAGGATCCGCAGGTACGCGCGCTCGGTCGCGACGATGACCACCGAGTTCGACCGGTCGTCCGAGACGATCTTCGCGACGTGCAGGTCGCCGATCGACGGCGCCACCGAGCCGCCGCCCGCCGCGGCGCCGCCCTTGGGGGCCGCGCCGGGAGTCGAGCTGCTGCTGCTGCCGCTCTTCACGTCGAACAGCTCGTTGATCCGCTTCTCGACGTCGCTCGCCGACGCGTAGTGGATCGGCTCGATGAAGATCTGGTCGCCGCTCGAGCCGACGTCGATCTCCTCGAGGATCTGCATCATCCGGCGGATGTTCGTCCCCGTGTCGGTGACGATGATCATGTTCCCGGGGCCGT
This sequence comes from Labilithrix sp., assembly GCA_028287035.1. Next base: position 13,661 of record JAQBQL010000131.1, read on the forward strand.
AGACGGTGATGTCGGCCTCCTTGGACTTGAACTTCCCGAGCACGTTCGCCGCGTCGTCGGCGCTGATGTGGCCGAGGCGATGCATGCGCGTGACGAAGCGGTCCTCGGCGGGCGAGCCCTGCGAGGCGCCGTAGATCGGCGTGCCCTGGTTGGCGACCTGGTTCGTCTCGACGATCTTGAGAAAGCGTCCGTGCGGGACGACGGTGAGGCCGTTCGTCTCGAGGATGGAGAGGAACGCCTGGTAGGCCTCCGCGACCGTCACCTTCTGCGGCGAGTAGACGGTCGCCTTGATGTTCTTCACCTTGCCGCCGAAGATGAAGCGCTTGCCGGTGAGCTGCGCGATCACGCGTACGAGCTCCGCGAGGTCCGCGTCCTCCAGCGAGAACGCGACGCGGTAGTTCGGGCTACGCGGCTCGAACTCGAGCGCGTTCTCGAACTGACCGAGCGAGGTCGTGTCGGAGGGAGCCTTCGTGGTGGTGCCGCCCGACGGCGTCACGTTGGTGACCTTGGGCCCGGTACCGCCCGCGGGTGCGGGGGCGGGCGCGGGTGCGGGCGGCGCGACGGTGGGAGCGGCCGGCGTCGGCGTCGGCTGCGCGGGGCCGCCGTTCGAGAACACGCCCTGGGACAGGCCGGCGCCGGTCGCGGGAGCGTTCACGCGGTCCTTCAGGCGAGGCGCTTGGGCGCTCGCGACCCCCGCGATGAAGGGGACGGCGCTGAAGGACAGCAGGAGAAGGTGCCTTTTTCTCATCGTGATCGGGAAAGCAAGTCGGTGCGGCGGGGGTCGTTGGGAGCGGCGTCGTTCGGAGGCATGCGAGAGGAGAGGATCAGATGGAGAGCGGCTTCTTCGCCGCGTCGGCGGCCTCGGTGGCCTGCGGGCCGGAGGGGGCGCCGCCGACCGCGCGGCTCGTCACGACCACGGCGACGACGCTGAGCACACCCACGAAGAGCACGCACGCGGCGACCAGCACGAGGGCGGTACGCAGCGTGCGCATGGCGAGGGACGAGGAGCGAGCGTTCGCGAGGTCGGTCATGCGGGTGCTTCCTGGGGCGGAGGTCACTTGATGTTGTAGTCGAGGTTCATGTTCTGGCCCTTGCGGTTCACCTGCACGACCAGCTTGTCGGCGGTGCGCAGGCGCGCGTAGGCCTCGAGCGCCTTCTCGGGGCTCGCCATGTCGAAGCCGTTGATCGTCTGGAGGCGATCGCCGTTCTCCATCCCGAGCGTGCCGAGCAGCGTCTCGGGGCGGATGCCGAACATGCGGATGCCGACGACCTTGCCGTTCTCCTGCTCGGGCACGATGCGCGCCTGGCGCATCAGCTCGGACTGGTTCTCGAGGATCTTGTCGACGACGCTGCGGTCGATGTTGTACTCGGTCGCCGACACCTTCTGGATGCCCTTGGCGAGCGCCGGATCGAGGCCCGGCGGGCCCTTTCCGGAGGGCGTCGGAGCGGCGCTCGCGACCGGCGCCGGAGCGGCGGGGAGGTCCGGCTGCTTGAAGAGCTGCGCCTGGCACAGCGCGCTGCCGTTCTCGAGCCACACGCGATCCCACCCGACGAAGTGAACCTTCTTGCCGCCGATCTCACCGCCGCGCCGGCGGAGGACCGATTTGCCGTCGCCGCCGGTGCTGAGCGCCGCGAACGACCAGTCGGGATCGCCGGAGGCGGTGATGATGAGGACCTTCACGCCGTCGCACACGGGCGCGTTGAACGGGTCGCTCGTGTCGAGCGCGGCGCTCGGCATCGCCGTGTCGTCGACGACGGGCGGCTTGAGGGACCCGGTCACGTGGTCGAAAGGGTTCCGCGAGAGGATCGGCTCGGCCGAGACGTTGCGCACCGACGCGTTCGGGTTCGGCGTGGTGCGCGCCACCGGCGGCGGGGCGGCGAGCGCCTTCTCGTCGGGCGAGAGGCTGATGCCGACGAGCTGCGTGACCGCCTGGGCGTTCAGGAGCGCCGCCACCGCGATGAGCGGCAGGACCACGATCCAGAAGTTCTTCCGAAGGAGCTGATCGAGGGGCATGGTTCGTGGAGCCAGCGTGGCGCGCGGGAGGATCCACCCGGTGCGTTGCGAGGCGCATGCCACCAAGTTAATGGCGCTAAATCCAGGCCTAATTACGCGTTTTCACGGGCCTCGATCGCCACCTTGGCGCAAAGGCGGACCGAACTCCGCTGCCGCTGCCAAAGTGACAACGCGATCGGCGCGGACCTTCACTCGGGAGCGGGCGCGTCCCCGCCGTCGATGCCATCGAGCTTGCGGTAGATGGTGCGGGTCGAGATCCCGAGGAGCTGGGCCGCGAGGGACTTGTCACCCTTCGTGTGCTTCAGGGTCTCCTTGATCACGCGCAGCTCGATCTCCGCGAGCGGCGTGCCCACCGGGAAGTCGAGGGACCGCGGGCCGCCTTCGCTCGACTTCACGATCGCCTCCGGGAGATCGTGCTCGGTCAGCGTGTCGCCGCGCGCCAGGACCACCGCGCGCTCGATGACGTTCTCGAGCTCGCGCACGTTGCCGGGCCAGGCGTAATCGAGCATGCGCTCGAGGGCGGCGCGGGCGACGGTCAGGCGGGCCTTGCCGTTCTTCTTCGCGTAGAGGCCGACGAAGTGGTCGACGAGGAGGGGCACGTCCTCGCGGCGGGCGCGGAGGGGCGGCGCGGTGACCGCGATGACGTTGAGCCGGTAGTAGAGGTCCTCGCGGAACCGTCCGGCCTGCACCTCGGCGAGGAGGTCGCGGTTCGTCGCGGCGACGATGCGCACGTCCGCCTTGACCGTGTTGCCGCCGAGCGGCTCGTACTCGCCCTCCTGGAGGACGCGCAGCAGCTTCACCTGCACCTGCATGGAGAGCTCGCCGATCTCGTCGAGGAAGAGCGTGCCGGCGGTCGCCTTCGCGAAGCGTCCGTCCTTCTTCGTCACCGCGCCCGTGAAGGCGCCGCGCTCGTGACCGAACAGCTCGCTCTCGAGGATGGTCTCGGGGATCGCCGCGCAGTTCACCGCGACGAAGGGGCCCTTGGCGCGGGCGCTCTTGTCGTGGATGTACCGCGCGAGCAGCTCCTTGCCGGTGCCGCTCTCGCCGAGCACCAGCACGGTCGCGGTGCTCGGGGCGGCCTGCGTGGCGACCTCGATCACGCGGCGCCACGCGACGGAGCTGCCGATGATCTCGCGCTTGGTGAGCGCCTTGATCTCGTCCTTCAGCGAGCGGTTCTCCTCGAGGAGCCGGCCACGCTCGGCGGCCTTCCGGACGCTCTTCACGATGGTCATCCGCTTCAGCGGCTTCTCCACGAAGTCGTACGCGCCCTCGCGCATGGCGCTGACCGCCGCCTCGACCGAGCCGTAGGCGGTCATCAGCACCACCTCGACGTCGGGCTGCACCTGCTTGATCGCGCGGAGGAGCTCGAGGCCGGTCGTGCCCGGCATCATCAGATCGGTGAGGACGACCTGCACGCGATGGGTGCGGACCTGCTCGAGCGCATGCTTCGCGTCGTTCGCGACGAGCACGCGCATGCTCTCCTTCAGGAAGATCTTCTCGAGCGACTCGACGTTCGAGCGCTCGTCGTCGACGACGAGGACGGTGATCCCCTCCCCGGCGGCTTCTGTCTTGCTGTCACCGGGGTGTGACGAATCGTCAATCACGTTGTCCATCATGTCAGTGACAGACAACCCGTCAAGGACCTCTGCCATTCCGGCACGCCGTTGACAGAGCGTCGTTTTGCCAACCACGCGGGATCTTTGTCAATCGATGCCGCTGGCGTAGCGCGAGACCCGGAGGCGCGGCCGGAACGACTTCACGAGGGGCCCGAGCTCCGTCTTCGGATCGAACCGCAGGAGCGCACGCCCGACCTCGCGGTCGCCGGTCTCCTGGACCACGAAGAGGCTCGCCGGGAGCATCGTGAGGGAGTCGACCGCGTCGTGCACGAAGAAGTCGCGCTGGCCACGGAGGCGGTAGACGAGCCCGTCGTCGCCGGTGAACGACAGGTCGTACGGCACGCGCTTCTCGTCGAAGAGCTTCATCGTGAGCGTCCCTTCGAGCGGGACGCCGTCGCCCTCGCGCGCCGCGAGCTTCTCGGCGAACACGGTCCCCCGCGCCTCGAGCTTGCGCTCGCGCACGAAGCGCCTGAGCCCGTTGACCCCCAAGCGCAAGCTCACGCGGATCGCGTGGTCGGTGAGCGAATCGTCGAGACGGTAGTAGCTGCCCGACAGTGACTCCGCGAGCTGGAACCCGAGCCCCATGCGTGCCTCCGATGGGCGCAGCCTGCTGCCCTCGCTGGAGCGCGTCAAGTCGACGCTTGCCAGCGCGGGAGAGCTGGTGGAAAGCTCGGCGCCATGTCCCTCTCCTCCCGCAGTCTCCGCGTCCTCCTCGGAGGCCTCGCCGGCACGTCTCTCGTCCTCGCCGTCTACGCGTGCGGCGGCAGCAACGACCAGCTCCCGCCGCCGCCGCCGCCCCCGCCGCCGCCCGCCTCGGC
>JAQBQL010000161.1 GCA_028287035.1 Labilithrix sp.
CGCGGGGGCGCGGCCGGGGCCCACGCGGGCGCGGGCCGGTAGGGCGCGTGGCCGGGGTGGTGAGGCACGAACGCGGGAGGCGACGGAGCGGGCGTGGAGGCGGCGTTCTGCATGAGGGTAGGACGCCCCGGAGGCGCCGCTCATTGCGTCGCCCGCCCGCTCCTCGCGACCGTTCGCCGGCGCTTCGCGACCGCTCGCGGCGGAGGGCTGAGCAGTGATGAACGCCTGGGCAGCGTAACTTCGTCGACTTCCATCGATCGTTGTGATCTAAAGGCCTTCGTGTCTCAGGCTCACGACGTTGGCGGCGGCACTACCCGCGCCCGATGGGACGATGTCCCTGCTGCTCCGTTCAGTGATACGCACCCGACGCGCCGCGCGCCCGGCGCTCCCGCGAGCGGGACGCGCCATCGTCCGGCCTCGGAGACCGCCCCGGCCGTCTTCACACCCGCCGACGCGATCGCCGCGGCCACGTGCGTCCCGACCATCCGGCTCTTCGCCGACGAGGTCGTGATTCACCGGACCGAGGGCCTCGGCTCCAAGTTCGAGACCGAGCAGGTGCCGCTCCTCGAGCTGTTCTTCGAGTATGGCGGCCGCCGCGTCTCCGCCACGGCCGGCGCCGACCGTCGCGGCATCCGTCTCGGCAACCACACGGACGAGGAAGAGGACGAGGAGGACGACTTCGACCTCCCCAAGATCCCGACGCTCTCGATGTACCCGGCCGACCTCGCGGGTGGCCCGCCGTCCGGCGTCATCACGCGGGACCGCGCCGCGGAGGGTGCCGCGCGCCGCTTCCTCGAGAGCTTCGGCGCCGTGCCGCTCGACTGCCTCGACGACTGGGCGACGTCGGTCCACGCGGACTACGCGATCCGCTGCGAGGGTAACGTCCACGACTTCTGCGCCTTCAGCGCGTACGTGGTCCCCCAGCTGAAGAAGCTCGGGTGGAAGGTCGAGATCGATCCCGACTACCCGTTCAAGATCGTCGACCGCGAGCCCGCCTGGTACGCCAACGTCGAGCGCGCCGGCAAGGACGGCGACACCGCGAAGCGTCCCGACTGGTTCGGCCTCGAGCTCGGATGCGACCTCGACGGCAAGCGCATCAACCTGCTCCCCGCGCTCCTCGAGCTCATCGAGCGCGCCCAGGGGCGCGCCATCAGCGAGCTCGCGCAGAGCGCGAAGAAGTGCCTGGCGCTCCCCGTCGGCGACGGCCTGTACCTGCCGGTGCCCGCCGAGCGTGCGCGCGCGCTCCTCCGCGTCCTCGCCGAGCTCTGGGAGGGCACGCAGTTCGGCCAGCCGGGCAAGATCGAGTTCCCCCAGGTGCGCGCCGGCGCGCTCCTGTCGCTCGAGGAGGCGTTCGCGGCCGATGGCGCGGAGCTCCAGCTGGGCGGCAGCCAGGAGCCGCGCATGTGGGCCGAGCGGCTCGCCTCGCCGCACACGCCGTCGGTGAGCCCGGAGGGGCTGCAGGCCTCGCTCCGGCCGTACCAGCTCGAGGGGCTCACGTGGCTGCAGAACCTCCGCGCGCACGGCGCGGGCGGCGTGCTCGCCGACGACATGGGGCTCGGCAAGACGCTCCAGACGATCGCGCACCTTCTCACCGAGAAGATCGAGGGGCGCCTCGATCGCCCGGCGCTCATCATCGCGCCGACCTCGCTCGTTCCCAACTGGGAGCGCGAGATCCACAAGTTCGCGCCGCAGCTCGTGACGTATGCGTTCCACGGCGCCGAGCGCCACTCCACGTGGGAGAAGGCGGCGACCGCCGACATCATCATCACGAGCTACCCGATCCTCGTCCGCGACGAGGAGCTGCTCGCGAAGACGAAGTACCACATGGTCATCCTCGACGAGGCGCAGACCATCAAGAACATGCGGAGCCGCGCGCACGTCTCGGCCCGCGGCATCGACGCGGAGCACCGGCTCTGCCTGTCGGGCACGCCGGTCGAGAACCATCTCGGCGAGCTCTGGGCCCTCCTCGACTTCGTCAACCCGGGGCTCCTCGGCGACGAGACGCACTTCGCGCGCTTCTACCGCGTGCCGATCGAGAAGGGTCGCAACGAGGAGCGGCTGCTCGCCCTCCGCGAGATCGTGGCGCCGTTCATCCTCCGCCGGAACAAGCGCGACGTGGCGAAGGAGCTCCCCCCGAAGACGGAGGTGCTCCGCCCGATCGAGCTGCGCGGACCGCAGCGCGAGCTCTACGAGAGCATCCGCGTCGCCGCCCACGCCGAGGTGCGCCGCCTCATCAAGAAGAAGGGCCTCGCCGCCTCGACGGTCCCCATCCTCGGCGCGCTCACCAAGCTCCGGCAGGTCTGCTGTGATCCGCGACTCGTCCGCATGGGATCGGCACGGACCATCGCGTCGTCGGCGAAGTACGACATGTTCTTCGAGCTGCTCGAGAAGCAGCTCGAGGGCGGCCATCGCATCCTCGTCTTCTCGCAGTTCACGAGCATGCTCGCCCTCATCGCGCAGGGCCTCAAGCAGCGGAAGGTCGCCTACGCGGAGCTCACCGGGGCGACCATCGACCGCGCGGCGGCCGTCGACAAGTTCGAGGGCGGGCACGCCGAGGTGTTCCTCATCAGCCTGAAGGCGGGCGGCACCGGGCTCACGCTCACGAGCGCCGACGTCGTCATCCACTACGACCCGTGGTGGAACCCCGCCGTCCAGGCGCAGGCGACGGACCGCGCCTACCGCATCGGGCAGAAGAAGCCCGTCATGAGCTACCACCTGTTCGCGGCGGGCAGCGTCGAGGAGCGGATCCTCGGCCTCCAGCGCAGCAAGCGCCACGTGGCGGACGCGATCCTCGGCACGGGCGCCGCCTCGAGCGTGCTCTCCGAGACGGACGTGGACGTCCTCTTCGCGCCGCTCGGGGCGTGACCTCCTAAGGCTTCGCGACCTTCCACACCTGGCCGTCCTGGCCGGTGCCGCCGCCGAGGCCCTCGTTCGTCCAGTAGATCGCCGCGTCGTCCTGCGTGATGTGCTTGGGCGCGCGCTGCCCGTTCGCGAGGACCGTCGGCACGCCGCCGGCGCAGCCCTCGAGCGGGCACGTGAGGATCGCGCCGGTCGCCTTGTCGGCGCGGCCGTGCGAGGTCCAGTAGACGTTCTTCGTGTCGACGATGACCATGCGCGGGTCGGAGAGGGTCGAAGCGAGGCTGCCGAGCGCGTCGTCGCCCATCGCGGTCGCGGGCGCCGACTGGAGCAGCCCGTCGCCCACGAACTCGATCATCGGCACCGTCCAGTAGAGGGTCCCGCTCGCCGCGAGCGCGAGGCCGTAACCGCGCGCCGGCAGACCGACGACCTTGCGGACGACCTTCGTCTCGTCCCGCGGCACGGCGTAGATCTCGGCGAAGCCGGTGGCCGACGTGAAGTAGACGGAGCCGTCGTCGACCGCCACCGCCAGCGGCGAGGTGGTGCCCGAGTAGTACGTCTTCGTCGCGTGCGAGCCGTCCGCCGCAACGCTCGCGACGACGCCGGTGCCGGTCAGCGGATAGAAGATCTGACCGTCGCGCACGACGAGGTCGAGCGGCACGAGGTTGTCCGGCTCGGTGTCGTGGTAGAAGACCTGCTGCCCGTAGCGGATGATCTCGAGCGGAGACGAGCCGCCGCAACCGGCGCGCGGGCAGGACCGGATGGAGTACCCGGACGGCACGTCGGTGGTCGCCCAGTACACGTGCGTGGCGTCGATGCCCATGCCGGTCGGGTGGTCGGCGTTCTCGTCCGCGAAGATGCAGCCGGGGGCCAGCGGGACCACGTCGCATTCGCCGTGCGGCGTGCGGTCGAGACGGACGATGCGATTGGCCTCCCACTCGGCGACGAAGACGCTCGTGTCGTCGACGACGAGTCCCTCCGGACTGGCGAGACCGTCGGCGAGGAGCAGGGGCCGGCACACGCCGCCCTGGCAGTCGCCTCCGGCGCACGCGTGGTCGCACCGCCCGCAGTGCTGCTTGCTCGTCTTCAGGTCGGCCGCCGCGCAGAGATCGCCCGCGTCGGCGCCGCCCTCGCCCGAGCCATCCCCGCTGGCGTCGCCGCTGCCGGCTTCGCTCGCACCGCCCGGATCGAGGGCGAACGTGTCGAACCCGAGGACGGCGCTGCACGCGGCCACCGAGGCGGCAGTCACGAGGACCGCGCCACCGACGAGCATTCGTCGCATCATCAGAACGTCCCTCCCACGCGGAGACCGGTACCGGTGAAGGAGAGCGCCGCGCCAGTCTGCTTCGCCGCGCGTGGCGCCGTCGCATAGAGCAGGACGCCGCCGGCGAGGAGGACGCCGCCCGCCACGAACGCGATCGTCGAGACGGTCGCCTGCGTGTGCGCCGAGTCGAGGGTGTCGAGGGCGCCCTGCGGGCACAGCTTGCGGGCGTTGCACCCGGCCGTGCCGTCGTCGTAGGTGGCGCTCGCCTTCAGCCCGAAGATCGCGCCGAGGCCGATGCCGACGAGACCGGCGCCGCCCGCGACGAGCCCCAGCGTGCGCCGCGCGCTCCCGTCGTCGTGCGTGACGGGAGGTTCGGGAGGCGCGACCGGCCCTGGCTGCACCGCGACGGGCTCCGGCTCCAGCGGGGGCACCGTGACCGTCGCCTGGGCCCGCGCGCCGCTCAGGGTCACCTGCGTCGTCCAGCTTCGCTTGCCGGGCGCGCTCGCGCGCAGCGTGTGGGTGCCGGTGTCGATCGGGATCGGCGTGGCGAGCTCCGCGGGATCGATCCTCGCGCCGTCCTGCTCGACGACGAGCCCCGGCGCCTGCGCGTCCTTCGGCACGACGACGGTGAGCTTCGCGAGCTCCGGCGCGAGCTGGTCGGCACGCCCTCGGGCGGCCGCCTCCCAGTCGGGATGCCCGGAGGCGCGCGCCGCGGTCGCCGCGTCCTTGAACGTCGCCCAGGCGCTCGCGTGCTGACCGTTCTTCTCGTAACAGGTCGCGAGGTTCATCAGCGTGCCGGCCCCCGGATCCAGGCGCTGGCTCGCGGCGAGCTTCGGGCACGCATCGGCGAAATGTCCCTCGTTCATGAGGCGCCGGCCCTCGTCGAAGAGCGCCTGCGCGCGCGAGCTCTCCTGGGCGGCGGCGGCCGGCGCGAGCAGCGCGAGACCGAGCGCGACGAGCAGCGAGGAGGGAAGGGGACGGGGTCGCTTCATCGGTGGATCACTTGCGGTCCGAGGGGGTGAACGGGTCGGGCGCCGGCGCCTTGATCTCGGTGGGGCTGCCGGCGTCGGCGCCGGTCGCGGGCTTCGGGACGGACGTGCCGCGTCCGCCGACCGGGGCGCGGGGCGGCCGGCCGGTGGTCACGCTCGCCATCGTCACCGGCGCGCTCGAGGCGGTCGCGCTCGAGGCCGTGACGCGTTCGGCGG
>JAQBQL010000179.1 GCA_028287035.1 Labilithrix sp.
GGCCTGTTCGTCGCTCAGGTTGGGCGCGCCGTCGTCGCCCGAACCCTTGCCGCTCTGCTGCATGGCCATCGCCAGCAAGCGTAGCATCGGAAAGAGGGGCTAACAACGCAGTGCGGCGCCCAAAAAGAAGCAAGATCGTCACACCTTGCGATGTGCTCGGGGAGCGTCAGCCCTTGCCGAACTCGCGCTTCAGCGCGTCGTCCCACTCGTCCGCGACCCTGCCCACCGTGTCGAGCAGGTCCTCGAACTCCTCGTAGTCGAGCCCGGAGAGACGCCGGAGCGCGCGCACGAACACCTCGTCCTTCGCGGCGTCGATCGCGAACGCTGCGTCGGCGGTGGAGAGGAACGACAGCTCGAGGAGCCGGCGGTAGAGCGCCTCTCGCCCGCCTCGAGGCACCTGCATCACCGGCGCGAGCAGCAGCAGGAGCCCGTGGTCGTCGAGCACGTTCAGGCCGATCGTCGCCGAGCCCTTGCGCGTCTGCGTGTACCCGTTCTCGTCGAGAGGCTGCATGGCCTGTCCGGAGCGCTCGCTGAAGCGCGTGAGATAGGCGTTCACCATCATCGTCGCGTCGCTCCACACCTGTCCGGTGGTGCGGTCGGCGTAGACGGGCGGTCCGGGGTTCGGCTCGTGGGGCTTGGTCGAAGTCACGTCGCGGATGATACCCTCAGCCGCCGTGCCTACCAGAGGGTCCACGCTCGTCTCGCTCGCGATGACGCTGATCGTCGTCGCGTGCAGCGGGCGCGTGCCCCCGGGTGGCGACGCGGGGCCGGACGACCCGCTCGCCCGGGCGACCGCCCTCGACCACGACGGCGTCACCCTGCCGTCGCGTCCCGAGACGCTGGCGCTCGCCCAGTCCGTCGAGCAGCTGGCGGTGCGAGAGGGCGCCGGCGCGCGCGCCGTGTCTCTTCATGCGGTGGCGGCGCACCTCTACGAGCGGACCTGGCGCGTCGAGCACCGCGAGCAGGACGCGAAGGAGGCGGTCGACCTGTATCGCGCAGCAGGCCGCGAGCTCACGATGCCCGGCGCCTGCGAGGCGGCGGCGCGCGGCGCGGAGCTCGCCGGGGAGCTCGCGGGTGACGCGCAGACCACCTACGCCGAGCTCTATCGCGTGCAGCGTCGCGGCGGCGCGGCCGACGGTGGCGCCGGTCCGTGCGGCGCTGCCGTCGACCGTCCGCTGGCCGCCCTGGCAGCGTTCCGCCCTCCGCCGGCGGTGCTGGGCGCGATCGACCAGGGCCTTGCGGGCGAAGGCGCCATCGCGCTCGCCGCCGTCGATGCGAGCGTGCGGTCCGCGGTGCTCGCCGCGCCGCGGATCACGCAGATCGAGCAGTTCACGGGCGCCGAGGGCGCGCGCGTCGTCGTTCACCTGGACCGCGCGGCGCGCTTCCGCGTGGGTGACGTGCCGAGTGCCGCCGGGAAGGGCGCGCGCACCTACGTGGAGCTCGACGGCGTCGAGATCGGCAGCGCGCCTCGGGAGACGCCGCTCGGCGGCATCGTCGCGAAGGTGAACGCCGAATCGACGACGACCGGCTCGCGTGTGACGCTGGACCTCGTCGGCCCAGCGTACCGGCGCGTGTTCCACCTGCTCGAGCCCTTCCGGATCGTCATCGACATCGCGAAGCAGCCGCCCGGCGCGGTCGCGGCCGGCAAGGGCCGATCGGTCGCGCGCATCGTCCTCGACCCGGGCCACGGCGGAAACGATCCGGGCGCGAGCGGTCCGAGCGGCCTCAAGGAGAAGGACGTGACGCTCGCCATCGCTCATCGCGTCGCTCCGGTCCTGGCGCGGCAGGGCGTCGAGGTCACCCTCACGCGCGACGACGACCGGTACGTCACCCTCGAGGAGCGCACCGCGCGCGCCAACGCGTTCGGCGCCGACCTCTTCGTCTCGATCCACTGCAACGCCGCGGAGAAGCCGGGGCGTCGCGGCGTCGAGACGTACGTGCTCGATACGACCGCCAACGAGATGGCCGGACGCGTGGCGGCGCGCGAGAACGGGACGAGCCAGGCCGCGAGCAACGAGGTCGCGCAGCTCCTCGCGTCGATGCGCCTGGCCGACCAGGCGACCCGCTCGACGCGCCTCGCCGAGCTGCTCCAGAAGGCGGGCGTCGCCTCGCTCGGCACCTACGATGGCATCGTCGACGGCGGCGTGCACCGCGCCGGCTTCTACGTGCTCGTGGGGGCGCGGATGCCGGCGGTGCTGTTCGAGACCAGCTACATCTCGAATGCCATCGAGGAGCAGCGGCTCGGCTCTGCCGATTACCAGCAGCGCCTCGCCGACGCCGTCGCGAATGCCATCAAGGCCTATCGCGAAGGCCGCTGATCACGCGCGAGCTCAGAAGCTCAGCTCGAGCCCCACCGCGGTTCGATATTGCGGATACGCGTAGGGCGCGCCCTTCAGCTGGGGCACGGGGAGCGCGATCCCGAGCGCATCCCAGACGAGATAGAGGCGCGAGGAGAGCTTCCACTCGAGGCCGAGCGGGACCGCGCCGACGTAGATGCCCGTGGATCCCTTGGGTGCGCCGTACAGATCGATGAGCAGCGTCGAGGTGCCCAGGTTCAGCGTAGACCGCAGGTTCACCGCAGCGAAGCGGATCGGGTAGTGGACGATGCCCGTGAGATAGGCATTGAACGCGCCCGTCCTCAGCCTGGAGGTCTGCAGCGCAAACCAGTTGTTCAGCTCCGCATCGAGCCCGAGCGAGAACAGCTCGGACACCCGGAGCCGCACGCCGAGCTGACCGTTGACGGCAGGGTCGGTGACCGACCCGGACACCGCGGCGTACACGCCGAACAGGCGGTTGTTGTGCTCCTGCTCGTTCTGCTCGGACTTCGCCTGGCTGACCGTGGGCACGCCCGCGGGGGCCTCGCCCTGATCGCTCGCGACCGCCGCGCCGGTGGCGGGATCGACCGCCACCTGGGCCGGCGCCTTCGGCTGCGCGCTGCCCGCGGGCGTCGCCGGCTTCAGCGCCGGATCGTTCGTGTCGACGGCCTGCGCCCGCGCCGTGGCGGGCAGCGCGAGGCCGAGCAGCAGGGCGGAGAGAGCCGCCGCCTTCGCGCCGCGGCGCATGGTCCGGCGCCTGCGTGCCGCGAAGATCGCGAGCCCCGCGGCGCCCGCCGCCGCTGCGAGCCAGCCGCCCGGGCCACGGCCGGCGGTCCGGCACCCGCAGCTCTGCGCGACCTCGTACCGCAGCTCGGGCGCATCGCACCAGTGGTTTTCGCTGGTGCACCCCGGGTCGAGCGACAGGTACTTCACGAGCAACGCGTCGACCGCGGCGAGCTTCGCCTCGCGCGTCGCGAGGGCCGGATCGAGCGTGCTCCGCAGGAGCTCCATGGACGCCTGCTGCGCCATACCGATGTTCGCAGTGCGGAGATCGTCGAGCCCGTCGCACGCGTCGAGCCCCGTGCGGTGGAGCGGCCCGTCGCGTGACTCGACCTCGTTGCCTTTGACGTATTCGATGTAATTGAGCACTGTGCGAACCTTCATTCGATCGGGCGAGCGGAACGTGTGGGCGAAGCTGTCCTGCAGCGTGTGCATGGCCTGGCCGATGCGGACCCAGTAGAGCGGCAGCGACGCGCTCACCTTGCCGCGGAGGGAGAGCGACACGTCGAGGTCGGTGCGCTTGCCCGGGTCGACGGCGCCCTGCGCGTCGAGGCCATCGAGCGCCTCGACGACCTTGGCGCGGATGAAGCCGCGGCACTTGTCGACGGCCTTCGCGTTGCCGTCTGGCTCGTCGTCGCTGCCGGCGCGGAGGCAGTGCTCCTCCTGGTTGTCGGGGTTACCATGCACGTTGGCGAGCTCGTCGACCTCGGTGGGGCTGTTGCCCTTGAGATCGTTGTCGCGAACCGCGACGAGCAGCGTGGCTCCCGCGAGCTCCTGGAGGTCGGGCTCGACGCCGAACGGCACGTCCTCGATGAAGGCCTTCTCCTCCTTGCTCGGCGAGATGGTCACGGCGCGGGTCGGGAGCTGGGTGCGGACGCCGCGCAGGGTCGCGGTCGTGATCCGCTCGTGGCACCCCACGCTGATCGCGCTGCCGTAGGTGAAGGCGCCGGCGGGCCGGGCGCCGCCGAGCATGACGAGCGCGGTGAGCGTGGCGGCGGCGAGGACGGGTAGACGTACGGGAAAGCGCATGGCCGACGGAGTCTCCGGTCGGGACGTGGCATTCGGCACCAGGACGCGCGGCGCGAGGGACGTTTTCCCTCGAGCCGCCACGCCACGCGGCTTGCGATGGCGTGCGAAACCAGCCGCCGGCCGGACGACCCGGGCGGCGCTGGCAGCTCGAGCAAGCGTCACGCCAAGGCGCGTCAGATCACGGCGAGCGCGCGCGCCAGCTCTCCGGGGAAGCGCGCGACGTCGGCGCGAGCGACGACGATCTCCGCGCCCGCCTCGCGCGCGGCGGCGAGCGCGTCCGCCTCCGCCACGACGCCGAGCACGATCCAGGAGAGCTTCGGGTCGGCCTTCAGCGCAGCGATTGCGTGCGGGAAACCCAGGGTTGCGTCGCGCTGCGACAGGAGCAGGGCGTCGGGCATCTCGACGAGGAGGTGAGCGACCGCGATCGCCGCGCAGGAATGGCGGCGCACGCTGAAGCGCGAGCCGAGGCGCTTCGCGAGCTCGTCGACCGACAGCCCGTTGCCCTCGAGCGCCGGCTCGTCCCAGCCCATCGCCACCGTCGGCCGCGCGCGCGCGAGCGCATCGGGCAACGGGTACTCGTGGGCGCGGAGGAAGCGCACCACGTCGTTGCGGCGGAAGCGAAGATGCCGGCCCTCGGTCCGGAAGTGAGCGACCTTGCCGCGGTCGGCCCAGTGATGGACCGTCTTCAGGTCGACCTCGCAGAAGTCGGCGACGGTCTGTGCAGAATACACGCTAGGCGCGCGGGCCGTCTTCTTGCGGGCGCTCACGCCGGCCGCGGCGCGTCTTCCGCGATCCAGCGCTCGCCGCGGAGGACGTAGCGCGACGGACCGGCGATGCGCGGGGTCTTCACGTCGTGCTCGGGATCGCCGGGCAGCACGAGCGCCATCGTCTCGCCGGCGGCCTCACGCTGCGTGACGAGGCGCGGGCAGATGGGATCGAGATTGCTGGACGCGACGAAGGCGAGGACGTCCCGGATGGTCGCACAGTCCCCGAGCAGCGCGATCGTGCGGTGCGTGGGCGGCATGAGCGTGACCTCGCCCGCGTCGTAGCGGCCGAGGATCTCCGCCGGCGAGGCCCAGAAGCTCGCCATGGTCTCGTGCTCGTCGTGCGCGCCGGCCTGGTTCTCGGGCGCCACGGCCACGAAGAACCGGGCGTCGAACCGGCGCGACTCCGCGGTCGGCGTCACCCAGCGAGACATCGGATGGAGCGCCGCCAGGTCGAGCCGCAGGCCCTTCTTGCCGAGGTACGCGCGCAGGGCATCGGGGTTGGTCGCGAGCTCCTTGCGCAGCGCGATCAGCTGCTCGTCGCCCAGGGTGCCGCCGGTCACGGGAAGGATCGCGGCCTCCTCGAGGGTCTCACGCGCCGCCGCGATGGCGAGTGACCGGTAGTGCGCGTCGTTCGAGGTGAACGGAACCGTGCCGCGGACCGGGATGTTGGGCGGCGTGGTCAGCGGCGTCCACTCGGCGAGCACGTCGGAAGGATCGAGCTTGCCGCCCGGGAACACGATGGCGCCGCCCATGAAGCGGCTCTTCTTGTTCCGCTCGACGCAGAAGATCTCGATGCCGCCGCTCGCGCCTTCGCGCACGAGGACGAGGGTGGCGGCGTCCTTCGGGGCGACGGGCTCGCGGTCTGCTTTCAGGTCCAGCACGCCGGCATCGTACCACCAGCCTCGCGAGGTCAGCGACCGGCGAGGGCCGAGGCGCGGAGCGCCGTGCGGTGCCGTTCCTGCGCGTGCTTCTCGATGAGCCGCTGGCCCTCAGGGTGCTCGACGAAGCAGAGCGCGTCACGCTCCTCGGTGCCGAGCAGGTCGAGGAGGATCTCCGCCGCGCGCTCGGCGTCGAGCACGAGGTCGCCGCGGCCGGGCAGCTCGACCACCGCGGTCTTCACGGAGAGGCCGGTGAGCGCGTCGAGACCGCGGGCCAGCACGGTGCGGTACGTCTCGTCGTCGAACGTGGCGCGCGGGCCGAGGCCGAGCACGAGCAGCTTGTCGAAGGGCAGGCGGGGACGCGCCGGGAGCACCAGCGCCTCGCCCACGTCGCCGAGGAGGAACCCCTGCTTGGCGAGCCGGCTCAGACGTCCGGCGAGGCGCCAGTCGAGCAGGCCGGCGAGGCCCGTGAAGGGCCGGACGTCGCGCCAGACCCCGCAGATGACCACCTCGGAAGAGGCCTCGTCGAGCCGCCGCAGATCGGGCGGGACGAAGCGGAGGTCGAGCATCAGCGTCCGCCCGCGCGGTCCGTGTCCTTCCGACCGAGGTCGCTCGCGACGCGGTCGAGCACGCCGTTGACGAAGCTGCTCGACTCGTCGGTCCCGAAGGACTTGGCGAGCTCGACGGCCTCGTCGAGGATGACCGCGCGCGGCACCTCGGTGCGGTACATCAGCTCCCACGACCCGAGGCGCAGGAGGTTGCGGTCGACGCGCGACATGCGCTCGAGGCGCCAGTTCTGCGAGGCGGCGGCGACGCGCTTGTCGATCGCCTCGACGTGCTCGGTGACGCCGCGCACGATGGCATCCGCGTACGCCTTGCCCTCGGGATCCGCGTCCTCGTACGTGCGCCAGAAGAGCTCGATCGCGTGGTCGGCGGAGACCCCGGAGGCCTCGACCTGGAACAGCATCTGGAGAGCGGCCTCGCGGCCGGAACGACGGGCGCCCATCTCAGAACCCCGCGGTGTCGAAGGCGCGCTCGAGCGAGACCATCTCGATCGCGCTGACCGCGGCGTCCCAGCCCTTGTTGCCGGCCTTCGTGCCGGCGCGCTCGATCGCCTGCTCGATGGTGTCCGTGGTGAGCACGCCGAACGCGATGGGCAGCGCCGCGGCGAGCGACACGTGCGCGATGCCCTTCGACACCTCGCCGGCGACGTAGTCGAAGTGCGGCGTCGACCCGCGGATCACCGCGGAGACGGCGATGATCGCGTCGACCTTCTTGCTCTTCGCGATGCGCGCGACGGCGTGCGGGATCTCCCAGGCGCCGGGCACGCGCACGATCGTGATGTTCGCCGCGTCACCGCCGTGTCGGACGATCGCGTCGACCGCGCCGTTCGTCAGGTGATCGACGATGAAGTGATTGAAGCGGCTCGCGACGATCGCGAAGCGGGCGCCCTGCGGAACGATGACGTTGCCTTCGACGACGGTGACGGGCATGGGTTCTCTCTGTCTTCTCGTGGCTGCGGTCACGCGCCGGCGGTGGCGAGCTGGACGCTCTCGACGACCTCGAGGCCGAAGCCCGACAGGCCGGCGATCTTGCGCGGATTGTTCGTGAGGATCCGGATCTTGTGGACGCCGAGGTCCGAGAGGATCTGCGCGCCGATGCCGAACTCGCGGAGCGGGCTGTCCGCGGTGGCCGAGGCGAGCGAGCGCCCGGAGGGCTCGTCGCTGTGCGGCCCGGCCGTGGCGCGGTCGTAGCGCGCGACGTCGGCGGCGAGCGAGCGCGACGGCGGCAGGTACACGATGATGCCGCGCTTCTCGGCCTCGATCATGCGGATCGCCTTGCGCAGGTTGCGCCCGCCCTCGCGCGGGGTCGACGCGAAGATGTCGGCGATCACCGAGCCGCGGTGCATGCGGCACAGCGTGGCCTCGCCGGGGTCGAACGTGCCGAGCGTGAGGGCCACGAACTCACGCCCGTCGGTGGCGGAGCGGTATGCGCGGACCGTCCACTCGGTGCCCGTCTCGTCGAGGACGAGCGTGCCCTCGGACACGCGCTTCACGAGCCGCTCGGTCTGGAGGCGGTACTCGATGAGGTCGGCGATCGTGACGATGCGGAGGCCGTGCTTCTTGCCAAAGACCTCGAGGTCCGGCATGCGGGCCATCTCGCCGTCGTCCCGCATGATCTCGCAGATGACGCCGGCGGGCTCGAGCCCGGCGAGGCGCGCGAGATCGACCGAGCCCTCGGTCTGGCCGGTGCGCACGAGCACGCCGCCGTCGCGCGCGCGGAGCGGGAAGATGTGGCCGGGCGAGACGAGGTCGTCGGGCCGCGCCTGCGGGTTCGCCGCGACGCGGATGGTGTGCGCGCGGTCGGCGGCGCTGATGCCGGTGGTCACCCCGGCGCGCGCTTCGATGCTCACGGTGAACGCGGTGCCGAGCGCGGGACCGGAGCGGCCCGGCATCGACATCATGGGGAGCTCGAGGCGCGCGATCTGCTGCTCGGTCATGGTGAGGCAGATGAGGCCTCGGCCATGGGTCGCCATGAAGTTGATCGCGTCGGGCGACGCGAACTGGGCGGCCATCGTGAGGTCGCCCTCGTTCTCGCGGTCCTCGTCGTCCACGAGGATGACCATCTTGCCGGCACGGATGTCGGCAATCGCGCCGTTGACGCGTTCGAGGAGGTTTGGATCGATGTTCAGCGCAGGGGCCATTTGTACTCTACAGGTATCCGCTGCGCTTCAGGCGCTCGGTCCACGCGGCATCGGAGGCGGAGGCGCTCGCGCCGGGAGCCTTGCCCACCTCGAGCAAGCGATCGACGTAGCGCGCGAGCAGGTCGACCTCGAGGTTCACGCGCGCCCCCACGGGCAGCGCGTCGAGCGAGGTCGCGTCGCGGGTGTGCGGAACGAGGACGACGTCGAACCGATCGCCGACGACGTTGTTGACGGTCAGGCTGACGCCGCTCACGCAGATCGAGCCCTTCGGCGCGACGAAGCGAACGAGCTCGGCCGGCATGTGGAACGTGACCTTCACCGCGGCGCCGACCGGCTCCTTCGCGGCGATGGTGCCGACGCCGTCGACGTGCCCGCTCACGAGGTGCCCGCCCATGCGGCCGCCGAGGGGCATGGCGCGTTCGAGGTTCAGGCGGGCGCCGGGCGCGAGACCGCCGAGCGTCGTCTTGGCGAGCGTCTCGGCGGAGGCGTCGGCCTCGAAGGCGCAGGCCCCGGGGCCGGGCTGGACGATGGTGGCCACGGTGAGGCACACGCCGTCGACCGCGATCGACTCGCCGAGGACGAGCGGCTCGGGCCCGAGCTCGCCGCGGATGACCAGGCGAGCGTCCGTGCCTGCGGACGTGCGCCGCTCGAGCGTGCCCTTGGATTCCACGAGGCCGGTGAACATCTTCTCGCCAGCACCAGTAGTGCTGGATGGTCGCAACGTCAAAGGGGTGCTTTGATGTGCCCGTGAGGTTTCGCCGGATTCGATCGGTCGCCGTCGTGCTGTTCGTGGGTGCCGTCGCCGCGCCCTCCACGGCGCTCTTCCTGGCCTGCGGGCCCTCGTTCCAGGCCGTCTACGAGGGCAACGCGCAGTTCGAGCACTGCTACGCCATGGAGGAGCGCGCCCAGATCGCGGTCCACGAGAAGGCGGAGTGCTGGAACGACTGGTCCCAGCGCTACACGTACGGACAGACGCGCGACCGCATCAACTACGCGACCGCCCGCTACGTGGCCCTCTCCCAGGACGTGCCCACCGATGAGGCGATGATGATGGCGGCTCCCGGGATGACGCCGCGGACGTCGATCATCAACGCTCCGAGCCCGACGAACGCCTTCGCGCCTCCGCCCAAGGTGCTCGACCAGGCCGACGCCGGAACCGGCAAGCCCTCGCGCCCCAGCGAGAAGCCGGTGATCGTCGGGGACCAGACCTCCAGCGTCGACGCCGGCGACGGCGGTCGTGACGGCGGCGACGCCGGGGTCCTGAGCGTCCTCAAGGGGACGCCGGCTTCCGCTCAGCCTGCTCAGCCTGCTCCTGCGGCTCCGCGCACGCCTCCGCAGGCCGGGTGCATCGATGCGTGCGCGAGCACGTTCCGGAGCTGCAGCGGCGCGCCGGCGACGTGCGACCAGACCTATCGCACGTGCGTGAAGGCCTGCGTCGCGAAGTGAGAAGTGATCAGCGCGTGGTGAGCGGGCCGGGCGGCACGAGCTTCGGCAGGATGTCGGTCCGGTACATCGTGAGCGCGGCGCGGATCACCTTCGCCGCCTCGTAGGGGCCGAGCAGCTCGTCGATCTCGACGCGCTTGTTCTCGAGGATCTTGTAGTCCTCGAAGAAGCGGCGGAGCTCGAGGAGCAGGTGCTTCGGCAGCTCGCGGATGTGCGTGTAGTGGTTGTACGCGGGGTCGTCGAGGTGGACCGCGATGACCTTGTCGTCGAGGCCCTTGTCGTCGCGCATCTGCATGAGGCCGATGGCGCGCGCGCGCATCATGCAGTTCGGCGTGACCGCCTCCTGGCAGAGCACGAGGATGTCGAGCGGGTCGCCGTCGTCGCAGTACGTGCGCGGGATGAACCCGTAGTTCGCCGGGTAGTGGACGGCGCTGAAGAGGATGCGATCGACCTTGAGCAGGCCGCTGTCCTTGTCGAGCTCGTACTTGACCTTCGAGCCCTTGGGGATCTCGATGTACGCGGTGATCGACTCGTCGACGGGCTCGTCGCAGGCGAGATCATGCCAGGGATGCGTCATGGATTTCAGGGCCTCAGCGTAGCCTAGCGCGCCGCGTTAGTCGGAGGAATCCGCGGCGGCATCGGCCGGTTGCGCGGGCGGAACCGCGGCATCCTGCGCCCCGGCGTCGCCGTTCACGGGCGCGACCGGAGGACGTGGCGGCGCGTGGGCGACGACGCGGATGTAGTAGTCGGCGCAGGTGTTGTTCTTGATCGTGATGCGACCGGCCCCGAGGCCGGACTGCTCCGCGAGGTTGCCGGATCCGATCGTGAAGTTGCCGTTCTCGCGGATCGGGTTCTGCTCGGCGCTGATGTACGGCGTCACCTCGTAGGGGATGCGGTCGCCGAACTCGGGGATCTGGAAGTACCAGACGCGCTGCTTCGTGAACGGGATGGCGTCGCCGTCGGGCGGGCTCGACTCCCACGTGTTCTCGTCGATCATGTGCCCCTCGCCGGGCGCGTCGCCGTAGGTGTCCGCGTCGCCGTCGCAATTGTGCGCGTAGCACGCGGTGATGGCCGAGGCGCCGCCGGTGACCGCCAGCCACAAGGCGCCGAGGGCATAGACACGCCGCCGTGCGCTAGCCACCGAGGAGCTCCGCGGCGGCGAGCGCGTGGTACGTGAGGATGAAGTCGGCGCCGGCGCGCCGGATGGACGTGAGGACCTCCATCATCGCGCGGTCCCGATCGATCATCCCGCGGTCGGCGGCGGCGTGGAGCATCGCGTACTCGCCCGACACGTTGTACGCGCCGAGCGGCAGGTGCGAGGCCTTCCGCACGTCCTTGATGACGTCGAGGTACGAGAGCGCGGGCTTGACCATCAGCATGTCGGCGCCCTCGGCCTCGTCGAGCGCCGCCTCGCGCAGCGCCTCGCGTGCGTTGCCCGGGTCCATCTGGTAGCCGGCGCGGTCGCCGAACTTGGGCGCGCAGTCGGCGGCCTCGCGGAACGGCCCGTAGAACGCGCTCGCGTACTTCACCGCGTAGCTGAGGAGGCTCGTGCTCGAGAAGCCCGCCTCGTCCAGCGCGACGCGCATCGCGGCGACGCGTCCGTCCATCATGTCGCTGGGGGCGACGACGTCGGCGCCGGCCTGGGCGAAGAGGACGCCCATCTTCGCGAGCACCTCGACGGTCGCGTCGTTGTCGACCTCCCAGTCGTCCTTCTTCTTCGAGCCGGGACGCTGGCGGAGGATCCCGCAGTGGCCGTGGTCGGTGTACTCGTCGACGCAGACGTCGGCCATGACGACGAGCTCGGGCACCGCCTCCTTCATCGCGGCGATCGCGAGCGGCACGGGGCCTTCCGGATCGAGACCGCTCGAGCCGCGATCGTCCTTGGTCTTCGGCAGGCCGAAGAGGATGACCGAGCCGACGCCGCGCGCCTTGATCTCCTTCGCCAGCTTTCCGGCATCCTTCACGGGATGCTGATCGATGCCCGGCATCGACGAGATCGGGCGCGGGGCGTCAATCGCGGCGTTGAAGAACATCGGGTAGACGAAGTCACTCGGGTTCAGCGTGGTCTCGCGAACGAGACCACGGAGCTCGGGCGAGGCGCGGAGGCGCCGCGGGCGGATGGTGAGGGGGCCCATGAGGGCCGGGAGCATAGCTCAGGGCCAGGTCAGGACGCGCGTCGTCCGCCGCTCCTGGCTCTCGAGATCGACCGAGGTGGGCACCTCGTAACGAATGAGCTCGATCAGCGAGGACGGCACGTAGGCTCGCGCGGGGTCGCCGGTGACGACCCGCAGCCCCCGGGAAGCGAGCGCCCCGAGCCACGCGCCGAACCGCTCGGCGGGGGCGCGCTCGTACCAGACGTCGCCCGCGAGGAGCACGTCGGCGTCGACCTCGCTGCCCACCACGTCGGCGACGAGCGAGGTGACGACGACCCCGTTCGCCTCGGCGTTCACCGCCACCGCCGCCTCGGCGAGCGGGTCGATGTCGACGGCCAGCGCCGACCGGGCGCCGGCGCGCATCGCGGCGATCGCCACGAGCCCGCTGCCCGCTCCGAAATCCAGCACGCGCCGCCCGCGCACCTCCTCGGGATGGTCGAGCACCCACCGGGCGAGCGCCTGACCCCCCGCCCACGGCACCGACCAGAACGGCACGTCGAGGCCCGCGTCGGCGAGCCACTCCTGCGTGGCGCGCCACAGCGGCGTCACCTCCGTCGCGGTCGCGACGACGACCTCCGGCACGAGCGGCACCGGCGTCAGGGCAGCATGCGCGCGCACGAACGCGATGCGGGCGGCGAGCGGCTGCGAGGAGACGGAGCGGGCCGCGGGCACGGGACGCGCGAGCATACCTGCGGACGGGAAAAAGACTCGGCGCGGCACGGGCCTTCCGTGTGAAAATCCGGGGATGACCCCGAAGCGCCGTCGCCGCCTCCCGCTCCTGCTCGGGCGCCTCGGCATGGCGACGCTCGTGACGGCCGGAATCTTCGCCTGCGGCAGCCGCACCGGCCTCTTCGGTGAGGACGACGGCACCGGCGGGACCGTGCTTCCCGACGGGGCGGTGATCCCGCCGGGCCGCGAGGGCGGACCCGGGCCGCGCGACGGGGAGGTCACGGACGACTCGTCGCTGCCCCCGCTCGATGCCGCGCCGCGCGACGCGAGCCGCCTCGACTGTCCCGACGCCGAGGCGACGCTCATCTACGTCGTGACGACCAACTACGACCTCTACAGCTACTACCCGACCGACGGCGCCTTCACGTTCATCTCGAAGATCGCGTGTCCGTCGTCGGGCGGCGCGACGCCGTTCTCGATGGCCGTCGATCGCAAGGGCATCGCGTACGTCGCGTACAACGACGGGACGCTCTTCCGCGTCAGCACGCTCACGGGCGCGTGCATCGGCACGACGTTCCAGCCGAACCAGCAGGGCTTCAGCACGTTCGGCATGGGCTTCGCGACCAACGCGGCGGGCCCGACCGAGACGCTCTACGTCGCGAGCTCGGGTAATTCCGGCATCGGCGACGGCGTCCTCGGGCGCATCGACACGACGTCCTTCGCGCTCACCCGCATCGGGAACATCGTGCCCGCGACGCGCGGCGCCGAGCTCACCGGCACCGGTGACGGCCGCCTCTACGGGTTCTACAAGCGCGGCGAGAACAGTCCGCCCTCGTACATCGGCGAGATCAACCCGTCGACCGCCGCGGTGCTCGCCGAGACGCCGCTCCCGAGCGTCGACCAGGGCAACGGCTGGGCGTTCGGCTTCTGGGGCGGGGACTTCTACATGTTCACGAGCGCGGACGGCGTCACCTCCGACGTGACCCGCTACCGGCCGGCGGACAGCAGCGTCACCGTCGTCGGCAACCTGCCTTCGCTCATCGTCGGCGCCGGCGTCTCCACCTGCGCGCCCGGCGAGTGAGCCCGTGACGCCGCCGCGGGGCAGGGTCACCTTCGTCGGCGCGGGGTGCGGGGATCCTCGGCTCCTCACGCTGCGCGGGGCGGAGGTGCTGGCACGCGCCGACTTCGTCCTGCACGACGCGGACGTTCATCCCGACACGCTCGCCCGCATCCGCGAGGGAGCGGCGCGCCAGGCGATGGATCCGTCGCTGAGCCCCGAGGCCGTCGCGACGCGGCTCGCCAGGGAGGCCCAGGAAGGCCGGCATGCGGTGCGCCTCGCGTCGGGCGACCCGCTCCTCTTCGGCCGTGCGGATGCCCAAGCGGCGGCCCTGGCGACTCACGGGGTGGAGGTGGAGGTGGTGCCGGGGATCGGGCCGCTCCTCGCGCTCGGCGCGTTCACGGGCATCGCGCTGACGCGCTCCAGCGATCCCTCGCCGAGCGTCGCGGTGGCGTCGGTGACGCAGGGACACGAGACGCTGCACGACTGGGCAAAGCTCGCGACCGGCACCGACACGCTCGTGATCGAGGCGGACCGGGAGAGCGTCGCCGACATCGCGCGCTCCCTGGTGTTCCACGGGCGCTCGCCCGACGAGCCCGTCACGCTCGCCATGCACGTCTCGCTTCCCTCGCAGCAGCTGACCGAGACGACGCTCGGACAGGTCCCTCTCCTGCCTGCTCCGACGTCGGCCCGCGTGCTCCTCGTCGCTGGCGAGCATGCGCGGCCGTCACCCGCCCTGGGCTGGTTCGCGAAGCTCCCGCTCGCCGGCAAGCGCGTGCTCGTGACCCGTGCGCGCGAGCAGGGGGAGGGCGCGGCTTCGCTGCTGCGAGAGCGCGGCGCCGAGCCGGTCGTCGTGCCCACGATCGAGATCCATCCGCCCGCTGACGCGCGCGCGATGGAAGAGGCCGTCGCCGCGCTCGGCGACCGTTACGACTGGGTCGTGCTGACGAGCGCGAACGGCGTGCTCCACCTGCTCGGCGAGGTGGCGCGCCAGGGCAAGGACGCGCGCGCGTTCGGCCGCGCGAAGATCGCCGCCATCGGTCCGGGCACGGCAGCGGCCCTCCAGCGGGCAGGGCTCGTCGCCGACGTGGTCGCGAAGGAGCACCGGCAGGAAGGCCTCGTCAGCGACATCCTCGCCGCGATGGGCGGGCGGCCGGCCCGCGTGCTCCTCGCCCGCGCCGAGGTGGCGCGCGAGCTGTTGCCGGCCGCGCTGCGGGCGGCGGGCTGCGAGGTGGACGTCGTGCCCGTCTACGCGACGCGCATGCCGGCACGGCCGCTGCTCGATGCCCTCGCGGCGCAGCTCGAAGCCGGCGCGATCGACGTGGTCACGTTCACCTCGTCGAGCACGGTCGAGCACCTGTGCGATGCGCTCGAGGGACGAGCCGCGGCCTTGCTTGCGCGCTGCTGCGTGGCCAGCATCGGTCCGATCACCACCGAGACCGCCCAGCGCCGTGGGGTCCGCGTCGACGTCACGGCCGCCGCCTCCAGCCTCGAGGGGCTCGTCGCCGCGCTCGAGAAGCACTTCGCTAAGCCGGCATGGTCGAGGGGCATTTGACAGCGAAGGGCCTCGCGGGAGAGTCTAGGGGCGGCGCGCGAATGTCCCTGAGCACACTCATCGTCCAGCGCGAGATCGCATCGATCCGCGAGGTCGAAGAGGCCCTCGCCCGTCAGGTCCTCTACGGGGGCGACCTCGTCACGAACCTGCTCGAGGTGTGCCGGATCGACGAGGCGCAGCTTCTGCCCATCGTCGCCGAGGCGCTCGGTCTCGCCGCCGCGCCCGCCGGCGAGCTGCCGCTGCCGGATCCCGACGCGAAGCGACTGCTCGCCGCCGAGGTGGCGTCGCAGCGCAACATCGCGCCGCTCACCGTGGACCGCTACGGCCTCGTGCTCGCGGTCGCCGCGCCGCTCGCGCCGGAGGTCGAGCGGGAGCTCTCCTTCGCGCTGGCGCTGCCGATCTCGACGCGGGTGGCGCCGCTGGTGCGCATCCGGCAGGCGCTCACACGCGACTACGGGCTGCCGCTCGACAAGCGTCACCAGCGCCTTCTCCAGCGAATGATGAGCCCGGGTCCGCGGACCTCGAGCTCCTTCCCGCCGATGCGCGCGATGGACGAACGGATGGGGGCGCCGCGTCCGCCGAGCGTCGCCCCGCCGCCGCCTCACAACGCGCCGCTCGCGCCGGTCCGCCCGTCCGTCGATCCGTCGGGCGGCGCGCGTACGCTGGTCCGCGCCGCGCCCTCCGGTTCGCTGCGGCC
>JAQBQL010000180.1 GCA_028287035.1 Labilithrix sp.
TCGCCGCGGCGACGGGCACGGCCGCGGCGGACGGCGCGGTGCTCGCGCCCATCGCGGGCTCCGGCTCGGGCGGCGTTCGGCTACAGGCGCCGAGGCCGATTGCGATCAGCGCGGTCGCGAGCGAGGACACGAGGAAAGGCGCGGAGCGGGGCATCGCGCGCGGACTCTAGACAAAAAAAGGGCACCGCGTCCGGGCTCGGGGGGGGAAAGCCTCAACGCGGTGCCGCACGGTACTTAGCCATTGTCGTGCCAGCTCCAAGTAGGCGAAAGCACGTCGTCCTGGCCAGCGGCCGCTTGCAATTCCGCAAGGCGCCAAGGCGCGGTTGAAAGGGAGCCCTCCCGTGGAGCGCGCGATCTACGTGGTACCGCGTACCTGGCCCAGGTCCGGTGCCGGGAGGCGGCGCCTTTGCATTGCAAGGTCGAAAAGCGGGCCGCTCGGCCCATCCCGAGCGGGCTATCCTCGCGCCATGAACGACGAGCGTTCTCCCGAGAGCGCCCTCCGTGGACGGCTGGCCGACATCTTCGTCCCGGCGCTCCTCGAGGGCTCCGTCGACGCGCTGTCGCGGCGCCTCGGCGACCGCGCCACCGTGGACGACACGCGTCACGGCAGCGCGCGCGGCCCCGCCGACATCGCCGCGCTGCTCGGCCGCATCGCAGGCGAGCTCGTGGGCGCCTCCTACGAGCACCGCGCCTCGACGACGGGCGGCGATCGCGACGCCGCGGAGGGCGCGCTGGTCAGCTCACGCGGCGGCGTCGCGAGCGAGATGCCGATCGCGATCGTCGCCGAGCGCCGGCGCCTCCGCGAGATCGAGATCCGGATCTACCGGGCGAGCCTCGGCACCGGCGCGCCGACGTCCCCCGCCCGCCTCCGCTCGATCGTGCCGCCCGCCCCGGGTAGCCAGGCGGCGGAGCGCGCCGCGCAGGCCCTCGGCGCGCCGCCGGTCGGCGAGCTCCTCGACGCGCTTCGCCGCGGCGACGCGGAGGGGGTCGCTGCCGGCCTCGAGCGCGGCGCACGCCTCGTCGATGCCGCGGGCGGCGTCCACGCGCACGAGTCGGGCGCGCTCGCCGCTCACCTTCGCGAGCGCGGCGCGATCGATCTCGAGCCGCTGGGCAGCGCCGACGACGGGCGCACCGCGTGCATCGAGGCCCTGCTCCGTCGCGGCAACGACGCTCCGGCGCCGGCGTTCCTCGCGATCGAGCGAGGCGACAGCGGCCTCGTGCGCGAGATCCGCCTCTACTTCCGCTGACCCGCGCTCGGGGTCAGAGAAGCTTCGAGACGAGCGCGCCGAGCTCCGCGCAGCACGACTCGTACTTCAGGTCGCCGTTGCCGGCGGCGTCGAAGTGCAGGCGCACGTTCGTCGGGCCCTTGGCGTGGGTCGGACACGTGACGTCCGCGAGGCGCATCCCGACGTCACGTGCGGCCTGGCGCAGCGCGCTCACGACCTTCTGGTTGTGGACCTCGTCGATCGGGACCGTCTTCCGGCCCACCGCCACCGTCACCGCTACGCGCAGCATCACCCGAGCGTAACGTCACACGCCGGTGAGACGCATCTGCTTCTTCGTGGTGGGCACGAAGGGTATCGAGTACTGCCCGCTGAAGCAGGCATGGCAGAAGTGCGACGGATCCGTGTCCCGGGTCTTGTCCCCGACGCTCGTGACCGAGTCCAGCATCCCCTCGAGCGACAGGTAGCCGAGGGAGTCGGCGGTGACGTACCGGGCGATCTCGTCCACCGAGTGGCTCGACGCGATGAGCTCACGGCGCGTCGGCGTGTCGATCCCGTAGAAGCAGGGCCACTGCGTGGGCGGGCTCGCGATGCGGAGGTGCACTTCCTTGGCGCCCGCGTCACGGATCATCTTCACGATCTTGCGCGAGGTGGTGCCGCGCACGATCGAGTCGTCGAGGACGACCACGCGCTTGCCCTTCAGGATGTTCTGCACCGGGTTCAGCTTGAGACGCACGCCGAAGTGCCGGATCGACTCCTGGGGCTCGATGAACGTGCGACCGACGTAGTGCGAGCGGATGAGCCCCATCTCGAACGGCAGGCCGACCTCGCTCGCGTAGCCGATGGCCGATGGGACCCCGGAGTCCGGCACGGGAATGACCACATCGGCCTCGACGGGGTTCTCGCGCGCCAGCCGGCGGCCGAGCTCCTTGCGCACGTCGTAGACGCTGCGACCGTTCAGCTGCGAGTCCGGGCGTGCAAAGTACACGTACTCGAAGATGCAGCGCCGCGGCTCCGGCAGGTCGGGGAGCCGCGTGCTCTTGAGGCCGGAGCTGTCGATGACGAGCATCTCGCCCGGCTCGATGTCGCGCACGTACTCGGCGCCGATGAGGTCGAATGCGGTGGGCTCGCTGGCGACCACGTGCGCGTCCTTGGTGCGGGACGGCAGGATGCCGAGGCACAGCGGGCGGATCCCGCGCGGGTCGCGGACGGCGATGACCGCATCGGGCGTCATGAAGAGGAGCGAGTACGCGCCCTGCACGCGCGCGAGCGCCTCGAGCACCTTGTCGGAGAGCGAGATCTCGCGGCTGCGGGCGACGAGGTGGACGAGCACCTCGGTATCGGACACGGACGAGAAGATCGACCCCTGCTGCTCGAGCTCGGCGCGGAGCTCGTCGGCGTTGGTGAGGTTACCGTTGTGGCAGACGGCCAGCGAGCCGCCGCCGTAGTCGACCGCGAAGGGCTGCGCGTTGCGGATGTGGGAGCCGCCGGCCGTCGAGTAGCGAACGTGGCCGATCGCGATCTTCCCGGGGAGCTTCGCGAGCTGCTCGGCGCCGAACGCGTCCTGCACGAGGCCCATTGCGCGGTGCGCGTAGAGCCCCTCGCCGTCGCTCGTGACGATGCCCGCCGACTCCTGCCCGCGGTGCTGCAACGCATGGAGGCCGAGGTACGTCATGTTCGACGCCTCGGTGTGCCCGTACACGGCGACGACCCCGCACTGATCGTGGAAGCGGTCGTCCTCGGCCTGCGGCTCGAACAGCTCGTTGCCACGTGCGTCCACCAGCCCACGAGGGGGCAGCGAACGAGCGCTGCCGGCGACAGGGTCCAGGACGGTCAGGTGACGGGGCATCGCGTGAGGCGGAAGGTAGTCGCGCGGGTCACCGGACGCCAGCGCAAGCATGACGCGAGAACGGGTGAATCGACCCAGCCCGAGCCCGTCCAAGCTCCCGCTTCGGCTTCCTTGCCTGAAGAAAGGACACATTTCACATGAAGCTCTCTCACACGCTCCTCACCGCCTCGGCGGTCGCTCTCATGGTGACGCTCGTCGCCTGTTCGTCCGATGACGACGCGAGCTCTTCTGGCAACGCCTCGAGCTGCGCGGCTGCCAAGAAGGTCTCGGACGACTGCAACGCCCAGCCGTCCGAAGGTGGCGTCTCGGTCACCGCGGATTTCGATCAGGCGAAGTGCGAGAGCGGCGGCGACGCGGCGAAGAAGGTGGCCGACTGCATCACGGCCAACAAGTCGAACTGCGCGTGCGTCCTCAAGTGCGCCATCACCGGCGGCACCTGCTCCTGAGCAGCCGCGCTACTTGACGGTCCCCGGGTAGGTCGCGGTCACCGCGATCCTGTAGCGGGCGTGCGCGTGCGTGACCGTGTCGAGCGGCATGGCGGACAGGCGGCTCTTCACGGCCGCCTGGCACACGCCGACCGCCCGCGCGTTCTTCAGCGTCCGGCCGTCCTTCGGCGTCGCGACGTTGATGGCCTTGCGCTTGAAGCTCACGTCGGCGACGTAGACGATCGTGCCGCCGCCCGCCTCCTTCGTCACGCACGCGGCGGTGTCCTCGATCGCCTTCGTGAGCGCCTTCTCGACGTCCGGGAGGCGGTCGCACTCTCCGGGTGCGGTCTTCTTCGGGCCGGGATCCTGGCACGCGAGCACGCGCACCTCGCCGACCGCCGGCTTGTCGCCGCTCTCCTCGGTGACCGCCGCGCCTGCCTCGACCGCGAGCCCGGCGTCGGGCGGCCCCGGCACCGCGAGGGTGTCGGCGCGCGGCCTTCGCCAGAGATAGAGCGGGATCGCGACCAGCACGACGCCGAGGACCAGCGCGACGATCATCTGCAGGCGTGCCGGCCGATCGGCAGCGCTCGCATCCATCTGCGCAAAGCTGCCTCGTGAAGGCGGGCGCGGCTCGGAAGGAGGCAGCGAGGGGCGCGAGACGGACGGCGGCGCGGGCGAATGGCCGTGGCCCCCCGACGACGGGGCACGCTCGCGCGACTCACCCGACGACGACAGCGGGCGCCGTGAGGGCTCGGGCGCGCTCGCCGGCCCCGCCTCGTGCGGGTCGGTGGTGTCGGGGTCGGGCCTCTCGTCAGCCATCGATCGACGCGTCCTGCTGTCCTGTCCTGCGAGCCCGGCGGCCTTGGCTGCGACGCCGCGCTCAGGCCGGATCGATCAGCGCGCGCACGTTCATGCCCGGCTCGTACCGCGCGATCGATGCGACGAGATCGAGCCCCTCGGGCAGCATGCCCTGAACCTGCCCGACGACCTGCTCGACGAGATTCCGCGCTTCCTGCTGGCCGGGGCCCGTCATGCACACCGCAAAACGGAGCGGACCGGTGCGCCCGCCGGTGACCGCGATGAGCGACAGGAGCAGCATGTCGGTGAGCTCGACGACGCGCGTGGCGGCGCGGCGGAAGGCGAGCATCTCGAGGATGGTCGGACGATCGGACACGAGGCGGTTCGGCCCGCGGATCTCGTAGCGCGCGATGCTGAGCGGCTGCTCGACCCACTCGCTGAACGCCGCCTCCTCGTCGAGCGCCTTCGTGAAGTGCTCGCGCAGGAGGAGACCCGTGAGCCCGTCGCGGCGCGAGAGGTACTGGCGCGCGCGCTTGTGATGCGCGCTCTCGCGCGCGAAGCTGACGAGCTTGAGGCGCAGCTCACCGAGCTGGAACTCGCCGCCGTGCATCAGGTTGACGACCTTCTTGCGCTCGTACGTGTGCTCCACGTACGTGCCGTTCGTCGAGCCGAGGTCCTCGATGGCCCAGGAGCCCGTCGTCCACTTCACGTTGGCGTGGTGACCGCTCACCGTCGCCTCGGGGACCACCACGTCGACGTCGTTGCGGCGGCCCATCGAGAGGAGCGGACGCTCGAGCACGATGAGCTCGCCCACGAACTCGGGCGCGTTGGTGGCGAAGGTCGCGAGCAGCGCCTGCGCTCCGGGAGCGAAGGCGTTCTGCGCGCTGCGGCCGGGCGGCGGGCCCGGGTCGAGCCGTTCGCGCGGCACCTGCACCGGGTTCGTCGTGAGCTGCACGGGGTTGAAGAAGCGCAGGTGACGGGCCGGGAGGCGCGCCTGCGGATCGTCGGCGAGGCAGCGGAAGATCTGCTTGATCTCGTCGACGCTGAGCCCCGCGGGCACGTCGAACATGATCTGCTGGCGCATCGGCTTCGCGCGCGGCTTGTACCCGGGCTCGGGGACCCGGCACGTCCACATCTCCCAGAGCGTGAGGCCGAGCGCGTAGAGATCGTCCTCGATCGACGCGCCGCCCGAGCGGATGCGCTCCGGGGCCATGTAGTTGGGGGTGCCGCCGTCGGGCGGCGCGCCCGGGCGCCGGGCGGAGAGGCGCGCGCGCTCCTTGGCGAAGCCGAAGTCGAGGACGATGCCCTTGCCGATGGAGCCGTCGGGGTTCGACGTGACCATGACGTTGCCCGGCTTGAGATCGCCGTGCACGAGACCGCACGCGTGGATCGCGGCGACGCCCTGGCAGATGTCCGCGGCGAGGCGCCGGAACTCGTCGGACGTGTACCCGCCCTGGGCCTTCTTGCGACGGATGTGCGTGTGGAGCGTCTGCCCGGTGATGTGCTCCATCACGAGGATCGGCCCGTAGCCCGAGGGCGCGAGGTCGTGCACGCGGCACACGTTCGGGTTCGACACCGAGCGCGCGAGGATCAGCTCCTGACGGAGCGCCTCGTCGTCGCCGGGCATGCGCGCCTCTTCACGGACGATCTTGAGCGCCACCGGCTGCTGGGTGGTGCGGTCGTACGCGAGGAAGACCTCGCCCATGCCCCCCTTGCCGAGGCTCTGGCGGATCTCGTACCGCTCGTTGATGACGGAGCCGTGCGAGATCGGCGGAAGCGTGCTGCGCTGCGTCTCGGACATTTGCGTTCGCGCGGAACGCGTTTTGGCGCGATTCCAGCGGGTTTCTCAAGGGTCCGTCATTTAGCGGCGAGGCGCAACAGGGAACGCCTCGGAGGGGCCGCTAAGAGACGGTCTCCAGGCAAAATGCCGGGCCGAGAGGGCCGCACGGGTCGGCGTCGCGCCCGACCACCTCACCGGGCGCCGGGGTCGGTCGCCGCAGCTGCGGCCGCGCGTGGCCGCCGTTCCGGAGCGCAGCTGTAGAGGAGCACCTGGTTCGTCGTCGATCCCTCGAACACGGGCGCGCTCGCGGAAGCGACGTCGAAGGGACCGCCGCACTGCTCGCGGGCGACCTCGTAGCAGCCCTCGATGCGCAAGCACTCGAGCTCCGTCAGCTTCTCGCCGTGAGGCCCGACGATTCCGTCCTTCACGAGGTATGCGCGCTCGGGATGGCAGGCGGCGAGGGCGAGCGCGCCCCCGAGTAGCAAGGTCAACGTCTTCATCGTCCCCCGCGGCTGCAACGAGCAGGCCGGCCCGCGATCGCGGAGCCGCACGCGGTTTTCGGTTGCCCGGCGGCGAGAGGGTGTAACGAAAGTCGAACACGTGTACCGACGGAGAACGTCGGCACCGCTACAATCCTTCGGTGACCCCGGAAGAGGCCGTTCTCGCCCTGACCGCGGTCGCCGCGGCGGCCGGCGTGGAGGTGCGCGTCGAGCCGTTCACGCACCCCCTCGCCGGCAAGGGCGGGTTGTGCCGCGTCGAGACGAGCTCCGTGCTCCTCGTCGACGCGCGCCTCGGCGCCCTCGAGCAGGCGGGCGTCATCGGCCTCGCGCTCGGCGCGCTGGAGCTCGATGCCGCGCTCGTACCGCACGAGCTTCGCAGCTACCTCGCGACGGGCCACGCCGAGCTGGTGAAGCCGCCCCGGCTCAAGCTTCGTCCGCTCGTGCGCGTGAAGTGAGCCCCCGCGCCTAGAGGCCCGTCACGATGCTCACGTCGTCGACGTCGAAGCACTGCCCGACCGCCGCGCTGATCGCGATGGTCGCGTAGACGTTCGTGGTCCCCGCCGGCGCGGCACGGTCGGCAGTCGTCTGCGTCCACGCGGCCCCTGGCGTCAGCTTGATGCCGACAGCGTCGAGCACGCCGCCGTCGACGCCGTAGAACTGGAAGCCGATATCTCCGCCAACGGGCGAGGTGCTCATGACGTCCGCGCTCCGGATCCAGGCGTTGATCCGGTAATCCGCGGCGGGCATCAGCGGGACGGTCTTTCGCACGAAAGGTGGCGAGTCCTCGCCACCGCGGCACAGCCGGCATGCGCTTCCCCCCGTGCGTCCCGGCGCGACCGCGTCGTAGGTGGCCGAGTGTCTCGGGTCCCACGCCTTGCATTCCGCGATGTCGAGCGTGACGTCCGCAAGCGCGCCGTCCACGAGCGGCCCCGCGTCATCGCTGGGCGGCCCGGCGTCGTCGTGGGCGACGCTTCCGTCGGCGTAGCTCGCGTCCGGCGCAGCCGCGGGGTCGTCGCTGCCGAACGACGAGCAGCCCGCTGCCGCGGATGGGAGCGCGGCGCCCACCACGACCATCGCCCAGATCACCCGTAGACCCGGACGACGAGACACCATCCTTCGATCCTACCGATCAAACCCCCGAAGGTGCGGGGTTTCGCGTCGCCCGCGCGCGGCGCGCGCCGGTCACTTCGGCGCGTTCGGCGCGGGCGGCTTGCAGTCGCCGCCGCCGCTCACCTGCGTGTTCGTCCGGAAGGTGTTCAGGTTCTGCCAGCTCTTCTTCATGACGCGCGGGATCGTGCCGTCCTCGCGCACGTTCGTCACGTGGTAGGCGTGCTGGTTCCAGATGCGCCGGGTCGGGATCCACCGCTTCTGCGCGTCCTGCAGGACCTCCACGGTGTTCTTGTAGGCCGCGTCGCCGGGCGAGAACGCGAAGGAGACGACGACGATGTCCGCCGACCCGTCGTTGTCGACGTCAGCGACCACCGGATACTCGATGATCGTCGCGCTCGTGCGAGCGGTCGGAAAGCCCGGAGCGACCGCGCCGGTCTTGCCGTCGAACACCCACAGGCTGTGCTCGTCGCCGTAGATGGCCTGGGCGATCCCGCGCCCGAGGAAGTCGAACGCGGTGTTGCTCGCGGAGCCGGAGCCGTCCTGCACCTGCGAGTTCTGCCACTTCAGCGCGAGGCCGGTCGGCGTCACGTTGTAGACGCCGTAGCCGTTGCACGTCGAGGCGGAGATGTCGGCGATGCCGTCGCCGTCGAAGTCGTGGATCGCCGCCGGCTTCGTCCAGCACGCCTGCGAGTCGGCGCCGGCGATCGGCTTCACGGGTCCGAACTTCACGACCCCGTTGTGCTCGAGGACGAGGAGGCCGTCCTCGCGCGCCAGGAAGATCTCGGGCTCGGGATCGGCATCGAGGTTCGCGACCTGCGGCTGCGCAGCGGGCCCGCCGATGTCCCAGTACTTGGTGCCGTCGTGGTGGTACGCGGCGTTGCCGAAGATGACCTCCAGCTTTCCGTCACCATCGAGGTCGGCGGCGGTCGTGGTCTGGCACCAGCGAGGCGCGGTCGACGTGTGGCCGAACAGACGCTGGCCCGTCGAGCTGAAGACGTCGTACGACGCGAGGATCTCCGCCTTGCCGTCGCCGTCGAGGTCGTAGATGGCCATCGCGTGGCAGCCCTGGGCCATGCCGCCGTTGCCGTTCTGGTTCATCGCCTCCGGGCTCGTCCACTTCTTGTGGCCCTTGTTGTCGTACGCGACGATGTGGGACTGCGTGTCGGTCGCCACGATCTCGGGGATGCCGTCCCCGTCGAGATCGCCGAGCGCCGGGTTGACCCACCCGAGGATGTCGCCGTCGAACGTCGCCTCGAGCTGACCCTTGTCGCCCGAGAGCATCACGATCTTCCCGGGGTTGCCGCCGATCGCGACGATCACATCAGGGACGTCGCACAGGTTGATCTTCCCGTCGCCATTGTCGTCGGTGAGGTTCGCGACGAGCGGCGTGCTGAGGCTGCCGACGAAGCCGCCGAGGAGCTCGGTCGACTTCCACGTCCACTTCGTGACGGGGGCGAACGAGTCGGGCGGCGAGGAGACGGTGCATTCGAGCGCCCCGCCGTTGTCGGCGTCCGGCGGCACCGTGCACTTGTCGACGACGCCGGCCTCGCTGCTGCCCGCGTCGCCCCCCGGCAAGAAGCCGCTCGAGCTGCCGCCGCCGTCGCCTCCGCCGCCGTCCGGTTGGCCCACGTCGCCGAAGCCGGGCCGGTCACTGCCGCAGCTCACGACCGCCGCGACCGTGATGATTCCCACCGCCAGCGCGAGCTCTCGCCCGCGCGACCCTGCGACCACGAGCCATCGTCCAAGCATGGGCGACAGCGTTCGCCCATCCACGGCTCAGGTCAAGCGGCTCGCGACGACGCGCCCACGAGCGGGCGCGTCACGAGACGAGCGAGTGGAGCTTGGCGAGCGCCTCGTCGAGCTTCGCGATCTCGGTGCCGCCGGCCTGCGCCATGTCGGGCCGCCCGCCGCCCGAGCCGCCCAGGATCTGGGCGATGGGCCGGATCAGCTCCCCGGCCTTGAAGCGGTCGGTGAGCGACTTCGAGACGGTGCAAACGAGCTGCGCCTTCGGTCCGGCGACCGACCCGAGCAGCACGATCGAGTCGCCGAGCTTGTCGCGGACCTTCTCGGCGAGCTCGCGCAGCATCGCGCCGTCCGGCACGTCGACCTTCGCCGCGAGCACCTTGCCGAAGGGCATGTCCTTCGCCTTGCTCGCGAGGTCGTCGAGCCCGCCGCCCGTGCTGCCCGACGCGCCGCCGCCGCCGAACGCGAGCTTCCGCTTCGTCTCGGCGAGCTCCTTGTCGACCCGCTTGCTCTCCTCGATGAGCTTCTCGATCTTCTCGGCGAGGTCGTTGGGACCGGACTTGACGAGCCGCGACGCGCTCCTCAGCGAGCTCTCGAGCTGCCGGACGTAGGCGAGCGCGTTGAGACCGGTCGCGGCCTCGATGCGGCGCACGCCGGCGGCGACGCCGCTGTCCGACAGGATCTTGAACATGCCGAGCTCGCCGAGCGATCGCGCGTGCGTCCCGCCGCAAAGCTCGACGGAGTCCTTGGTCATCGAGAGGACGCGCACCACGTCGCCGTACTTCTCCTCGAAGATCGCCATCGCGCCGCGCTTCTTCGCCTCGGCCTGGGGCAGCACCTCGGTCGTGATCGGGGCGTCGAGGAGGATCTTCTCGTTCACGAGATCCTCGATCTTCTGGATGTCGTCGGCGGTGAGCGCCCGGCCCGCCGAGTAGTCGAAGCGAAGCCGATCGGGCGCGACGAGCGAGCCCTTCTGCGTCGCGGTCTCGCCGACCACCTTGCGCAGCGCCCAGTGGAGGAGGTGCGTCGCGGAGTGGTTGCGGCGCGTCGCGGTGCGGAGATCGTGGTCGACCTCGAGCTCCACGTCGTCGCCCACGCCGACGCTGCCCTCGACGACCTCGCCGAGGTGGACGACCAGACCGGCGAGCGGCTTCTGCGTGTCGTCGATGCGGATCTTCGCGCCGCCCTTCGTGCGGATCTCGCCGCGGTCGCCGACCTGGCCGCCCGACTCCCCGTAGAACGGAGTCACGTCGACGACGACCGCCACGTGATCGCCGGTGCTCGCCGTGCTGGTCGGCGCGTTCGGCTTGTCCTTGCCGTGCGCGAGGAAGAGCACCTTCGCCGCGCCCTCCTCGGCCTCGTACCCGGTGAAGCGCACGACGGCGCTCTCGTCGCCGCCGTTCGCGTCGCGGAGCGCATCCTTCGCCTTGCGGTAGATGTCGACGACGCCCTCGTCCATCTTGAAGACGTCGTTGCGCGCCTTCTGCTCGGACATCGCGCGCTCGTACGCGTCGACGTCGATCGTGAGCTCACGCTCGCGGGCGATGACGTCGGTGAGATCCAACGGGAACCCGTACGTGTCGTACAGCTTGAACACCGCGTCGCCCGAGAGCACCGAGCCGCCGCTCGCGCGGACCCGCCCGACCTCCTCGTCGAGCATCTTGAGGCCGCGGTCGATGGTCTCGCGGAAGCGGACCTCCTCCTGCTGCACCACGTCGGCGATGAGGTCACGCCGTGCGACCAGGTCCGGGTACGCGTCGCCCATCTGGCGCGTCACTTCGAGGGCGACCTCGTGCAGGAACGGCTTCGTGATCCCGAGCCGGTGACCGTGACGGATGGCCCGGCGCATGACGCGGCGGAGCACGTACGGCCGGCCCGCGCGATCCGGGAAGATGCCCTCGGCGATGAGGAACGCGGTGAGCCGAGCGTGGTCGGCGATGACGCGCATCGAGACGTCGTCGTTGCCCTGGCTCGCGGTGTACGGCTTCCTGGCGAGCTCGCCCGCCTTGTCGACGAGCGCGCGCAGGAGATCCGTGTCGTAGTTCGTGGTCTTGCCCTGGAGGACGCTCGCCACGCGCTCGAGGCCGGCGCCGGTGTCGACCGACGGCTTCGGAAGCGGCTCGAGGTCGTAGCCGCCGCCTTCCCGCTCGGAGCGGACGAACTGCATGAAGACGAGGTTCCAGATCTCCATCCAGCCCTTGCCGTCCGGCGTGGGCTCCTCGCCGAACGTCGACGGGTCGGGCGCACCATCCCCCGTGTAGAAGTGGAGCTCGGTGCACGGACCGCAGGGGCCGGTCTCGCCCATCTGCCAGAAGTTGTCGCCCGGCATGCCGGGGATGCCGATGATGCGGTCGTCGCCGAACCCGGTCACCTTCTTCCAGATGGCGCGCGCGTCGTCGTCGGCGGGGATCCCCTCGGCGCCGCCGAACACGGTGATGACGAGGCGGTCCTTGTCGATCCCCCACTCCTTCGTGAGGAGCTCCCACGCGAACGGGATGGCGTCGTCCTTGAAGTAGTCGCCGAAGCTGAAGTTCCCGAGCATCTCGAAGAACGTGTGGTGGCGCGCGGTGACGCCCACGTTCTCGAGGT